>NZ_JABXEO010000081.1:0-40197 GCF_013372585.1 Myxococcus sp. AM010 | reverse complement strand
GCCCCCTCCTGCTGACGCTCCTGCTGCCCGCCCTCGCGCTCGCCCAGTCAATGGATGACACGCCGCGAAGGCATGAGCCCGTGACGCCCACGCGGCAACGGTCCGCGGTGGGCCGTCCGTCACCGGCCTCCAGGCCACCAGCCCCTCCCCGGATGCATCCGCCCCAGGATGCGCCGTTCCCGCTGGGCGCGCGCCTCGTGGGCGAGGCGGTGGGCGGCGCGCTGATTGGCGCCTCCGGCCTCGCGGTGACCTTCCTCGGAGGCGTCCTCGTGGCGGACCGGGTGTCCTGTGGCTACAGCGAGTGCAGGTCCGGGAGGAACCTCAGCCTCATCAGCGCCTCGCTGGGGATGGGGCTCGGCGCGGCGTCAGGCGTGTACCTGGGAGGCTCGCTGATGGATGCACGCGGCGGCTTCCTGCCCACGCTGCTGGGCGGACTGGTGGGAACGGCCGCGCCATTGGCCGTCGTGGCGCTGTCGGACGAAGCGTCCTGGGCGGCCCTCACCGCCACCTTCGCCGTGCCCGTGGCGACGTCCATCCTCGCGTTCGAGCTGTCCCATGGGGCCCACCAGCGGCGGCGCCAGCAGGAGCGCCCCGTGGTGTTGGTGCCCACGGCGAGCCTGACCCCGGGAGGCGGGGCGCTGGGGCTCGCCGGCCGCTTCTAGACGGCCGAACGCGATGTTCTAGCGACTCCAGGCGGTACGCCTGAGGTCGCCTCGGCGCAGCAGCGGCTGGCGCTGCCGACGACTCAACCAGAACCTATCCTTGCCCTGGGGAAGGAACTCCTCGAATCACGAACCTTGGGGCTTAGACTGAAGCGATGTGGCGTCGTCATCCCCAGCGGCTCGATGCGGGCGAACCCAACGGAGATCCGCTCGGGGCGCCGATGCTGTGGCCCGACGGGCGTCACATCGCCGCGAACGGGCGCGGGCGCATCTTCCTCTGGAGTCTGGCGACCGGTGAGTGCACGCGGGTCCTGAAGACGGACGCCATCTGTCGGAATGGAGAGCCCTGGTTCCGGCTGGCGGGTGAAGCCGAGCTCGGCCGCGTGCTCGAGGCGCACAAGATCCGCGGCCTGGCCGTCTGGGACTCCAAGGACTGGCGACGCGTGCAGACCTTCGAGGGTCACGGAGAGGAGGTCCAGGCCGCCGCGGTCGTCAGCGAGGACCGCGTCGTCTCCATCAGCGCCGACAGCAGCGCGCGGCTGTGGGACGCATGGACGGGCGAGAACCTGCGCACGCTGGAGACCGGACCGCTCTACGCGCTCGCGCATGCGCCCGCCCGGGGCCTCGTCGCCGTGGGCGGAAGCAACGGCGCCGTCCACGTGCTCGAAAGCCTCACGCTCAACGTCCGCGCCCTCTTCCACCTGCGCATGGCCACCGCGCGCCATGAACCCCTCGGCGCCGAGCGCAAGGAGCAGCTCGGCATCGCGTGGAACCGCCCGTCGAACACCCTCCGGGCGCTGGCTTGGCACCCCGACGGAGAGCACCTCCTCTGCGGGTCCTGGGACTTCGTGGCCCACATGCTCCACAGCCGCACCGGCCGCGTCGTGCGGCAATGGCAGGGCCATACGCACGGGGTGGACTTCGTCGCGGTGGAGCCCGCGCTCGGGCTGCTGTGCACCGGGAGCTCCGATGGCACCGTGCGCATCTGGTCGCTCGACTCCACCGAGTGCCTCGCCGTGCACGACGTCGGCCACGCAGACCTGGGCGGCCTGCTGGTGCACGACCGGACGCTCTACGTGACGTGTCATCGGGAGCTGTTGTCGGTGCCTCTGGACTAAACCAACATTCGTGATTCTCGAACGACCTCGGGATGGTCGCCTGAGCTGGAGAGTCACGAACCTCGGCTCAGGCGCGGAAGTACTGGAGCGACTCCTCGCGCACGAGGCCCTCCTCCACCAGCTTCTCCAGGGTGGCCAGCGCGCTGCGCTCCGCGATGGGGTGCAGCAGCGGCGGCGTGTCCGCGTAGGCCAGGGACACCACCTGCGCCAGCGTGGCGCCGTTGGGCGGCACGGCTTGGAGGATGAGCGCCTCCCGCGCCGCCCGGTGATCCAGGTACTCCTGGAGCTTCGCGGGCCCGTCCGGAATCGGCGAGCCGTGCGCCGGGTACAGCGTGCTCACGGGCCAGTCCCGCAGCCGCGAGAGCTGCGTCAGGTAGTCCCGCATGTGCCCTTCCGGCGGGTCGATGACGATGGTCCCCACGCTGGCCACCATGTCCCCCACCACCGCCGAGCGGCTGCGCTCGTCCACGAGACACACGTGCCCCTGCGCATGTCCCGGCGTGTGCAGCACGCGCCAGCGCTGCGGCACCTCGCCCGCCAGCGCCAGCACGTCGCCGTCCTCCAGCAGCCGCTCCACCGGGAAGTCCAGCCGGTCCGCCGTGCGCGCGTGGCACCACAGCGGGATGCCCAGGCGCTCCTTCACCGCGCGCGCGCCGCCCACGTGGTCACCATGGTGGTGGGTGAGCACCACCGCCACCGGCCGCAAGCCCTCCGCCTTCAGGCCCGACACCAGCGATAGCAGCTTCGCGTACTGCTTCACGTCCGCGGCGCCCGGGTCCACGATGAGCAGCTCGCCGTTGCCCAGCACATACGCGTTGGTGTGCGCGGCCGGCGGCAGCGTGGGCGTCTCCAGCGCCACCACGCGCACGCCCTGCTGGAACTCGATGCGCTGCGAGACGTAGCCCGGGCAGAACGGAGGCGTCGCCAGGCGCGCCAGGACGTCGGACGCATCCGTGAAGGTGCCCAGCACCTGGAAGGCATGCACCGCGGGTGGGTGCAGCAGCGCCGAGCCATCCCCCCACCGCGCCAGGGCATCCGCGGGCTTCACCCAGGCGCCCTCCGCGAGCTCGCCGGGCCACCACTCCGCGCGCGCGTGGGCGGGCAGCTCCACCAGGTAGAAGCGCGTATCGAAGCGCACGGGCAGCGACGGCGGCGTCACCCACCGGCCCGCGGTGCGGAAGTCCTCCGCGTTCAGCGACAGCCCCTCCGCCTTCAGCAGCGCGCCCCACCCCAGCGCCCCGTCCAGGAGCGCCTTGCGCAGCGACTCCACCTTCGCGGATGACAGCGCCTGTGCGCCGTGAGCCACCAGCACGCCCGTCTCCTCGAAGAGCTCGCGCGCCGCGGCCGAGCGCAGCGCCGCCTCCTCTCCGCTGGCGCCCGCCACCGGCACGTCCGCGTCGGCCGCGTCCAGCTTGCCCCCGGGAAAGGCATAGAAGCCGCCCGCGAAGCGGAGCGCCTTGCCGCGCTTCACCCAGAAGACCTCCACGCCCTCCCCCGCGCGCCGGTACAGCAGCGCCACGGAAGAAGGGCGGGCCTCCACCGGACCGTGGGCCAGCAGGCCCAGGCCCAGGCCCAGGCCCAGGCCCAGACTGGGGAGACGCTCGCTCATGATTCCACCGCCTGGCCAAGCAGCCGGCCCATCAACGCATGTGCCTTGTCCGCCTGGTCTGGCCGGACGTACAGCCGGACCAGCCGCACCGCGCCGCTGTAGCGTTGATACAGCGGCGTGTAGCGCGCCACCTCCGTCAGCCGGCCGGTGGACGCGTCGATGATGTACAGGCTCGGCCCCCGGCCAGACGGCCCGGAGGTGTACTTGCTGAGCACATTCTGGGATTCGACGACGTAGTGGTCGAACTTGTGGGACACCAGCGCGCTGCGCAGCACGTCCAAATCGTAGCCCGTGTCCCGCTCCGTGAACTGCGCCAGCAGCTTGTAGCCCTGCCGCTGGCTGATGCGCTGGGCCCACGGATTCCTGGAGCGGCGCAGCGTGTACCAGAGCGCCGAATCGTCACAGAGCAGGAACTCCTCCGGATCCGAAGGAATCTCGAACTCGCCGGGCGACTCCTCGTAGTAGCGCCGCAGCATGTAGTCGAAGTTCACCGAGGTGTGGTGCAGGTACACCGACACGAACATGTGATAGCGGCTGAGGAGGAAGTCCTCGAAGGCGAAGGCCGCCGCCCGGCTGAGGGCGAGGTAGGCCCGCCCGTCCTTCATCGCGGGGTTGAGGTTGCTGACAATCCAATCCATGTCGTACCGGCCATAGTTGACCCCTGTGTAGAAGGAGTCGCGCAGCAGGTAGTCCATGCGGTCCGCGTCCAGCTCGCCGGAGACGATGGCGCGCAGCAGCGGCGTCCAGTCCACGCCCTGATGCGTGAAGCCCGGGTCCTTTGGCGGCTTCGCGCCCGACACCAGCGCCACCGCCGCCATGGGCGTAATCCCCAGGTCGCCGAAGTGTCTCTCGATGATGGGCGTCAGCGAGCTGTCGAGGAGGATTTTCGCCGTGTAGTCCTCGTGCGTGGCCAGCTCCCCCTCCGCGGTGCCGTCCAGCCACGACGGCAGGCGCAGGAGCGAGCGCTTCGGGGCGATGCGCTCCGAGGCATGCGACAGCGGCATGTGCCCCAGGTCATGGCAGAGGACCGCCAGCCGCACCGCCGCGCAGAAGCGCTCCCGCACCTCCTCCGGCAGCGACGACTGGGCGGCCACCGCGCCGAACACGCGCGAGGCGACATGCATGGCGCCCAGGGAATGGATGTGCCGCGTGTGCGTGGCCCCGGGAAAGGCCAGGTCCCCGAAGCCCAGCTGCCGGACATAGCGCAGCCGCTGGTAGTGCCGGCTGTCGATGACGGCCTTCTCGGCGTCACTGACCGGGATGGTGCCGTGGATGGGGTCACGGATGCGCATGATTCCCTTTCCATACTCCTGGATACCCCCTCGGGAGGTCATCAAACGTACCGCGAACCTCTCCGGGGGGCAGCCGACCTCACGTGCGGACTGTGATGGCGGCAGGGGACGTGGTAACCCTCCGGCACCACCGAATGCACATCATCCTGCTGCACAACCGCGACCACGACCTCCTCGAGGACGACCCTGGGCGGGAGGCCCGGGAGGATGTGGTCCGTGTCGTCTCCTCCATGGCGGACGCCCTCAACCAGGGTGACACCCTGGCCGAACCGCTCGCCATCGAAGGCGACCGGCTCGACTTCGTGGACACCCTGCGCCGGCGCCAGCCGGACCTGGTCGTCAACCTCTGCGAGTCGTTGGCGGCTGACAGCCGCGGAGAGATGGCCGTCCCCTGCCTGCTGGACGCGCTGGGGCTGGCCTACACGGGCTCGTCCGCGCTGTCCCTGGGCCTGGCGCTGCACAAGCCCAAGGCGAAGGAAGTGCTCACCGCGCGCGGCGTGTCCACCCCGCCCTTCCGCGTGGTGGAGCGACTGGAGGATGCGCTGGCGGTGGACCTGCCCTGGCCGCTCATCGTCAAGCCCGCGCGGGAAGACGCCAGCATGGGCGTGACGGCGGAGTCCGTGGTGCACGAGCGCGCCGCGCTGGTCCGCGCCTGTGACGCGGTGCTCCGCGAGTTTCATCAGCCGGCCCTGGTCGAGCAGTTCATCCCCGGGCGGGAAATCTATGTGCCGCTGCTCGGCAACCAGCCGCGCCAGGCGCTGCCCCTGACGGAAATCGTCTTCGGCCGTACGTTCGAGGACAGGCCCAACATCGTCTCCTACAACGCCAAGTGGGAGGCGGCGTCAGCGGAGTACCGGGACACCACCAGCGGATTGTGCCGGTTGGACGGGAAGCTGGAGTCCCGTTGCGTGCAGGTCGCGCTGGAAGCCTTTGCAGCACTGGACTGTCAGGACTATGGACGGGTCGACCTCCGGGTGTCCCCGGAGGGCGTGCCCTACGTCATCGACATCAACCCCAACTGCGACCTTCATCCGAGCGCGGGGTTCGCCAAGGCCGCCCTGGCCACCGGAATGGACTACCCGGCCCTGGCGTCCCGGCTCGTGGAGGTCGCGCTCGAGAGAGCACATGGACATCCGTCCCATCGAAGAAAAGGACAGGGCGCCAATCGCCGCCCTGATTCGAAAGATCGAAACCTTCTCGCCGCAGGAGGTTGAGGTCGCCACCGAGCTGGCGAACACCACGCTCACGGCGGGCAACACGGACTACGCCATCATCGTCGCGGACCGCGGCGGCGAGCTCGTGGGGTATGTCTGCTACGGCCCCACGCCGATGACGGAGGACACCTATGACTTGTACTGGATTGCGTCCGCACCGGAAGTTCGCGGCCAGGGCGTAGGCGCGGCGCTGGTGTCCGCCATGGAGGGCGATTTGCGCCGCCGCAACGGGCGCCTCATCCGCGTGGAGACGAGCGCCACCGAGGCCTACGGCCCCACGCGCGGCTTCTACGCCTCCATGAAGTACGGCGAGGAGGCCCGCATCCGGGACTTCTACAAGGTGGGGGACGACCTCATCATCCTCACCAAGCGGCTGTAGTCCCCGCGCCGCCAGGCCGGGCGAGTGAAGACAACGGGCCCTTCCCTCGTTAGAAGGGGCACGATGACTCGCACGCACCGACCGACCTTGTTGGCCCTCGTGTCCCTGTGCGCCCTGCTGGTGGGCGCACCGTCCGCGCTCGCGAGGGCGCCCGCCCCGGCGGCCAAGGCCGCTGCCGCGCAGGCCCCCGTCTCCGACGTGGTGAAGGCCCCCCGCCCCAAGGGCGGCGAGTACTTCGGCCTGTACCTCATGGACAAGAAGGTCGGCTGGCTCTTCACCGACCTGGAGGTCCTCCCGGGCCAGCCCGCGCGGGTGAAGACGACCAACCAGCTCGTCTTCAAGGCCATGGTGGGCTCGCGCGTGTCGGAGCGCATGCATGACGAGGAGCGCATCTACGAGGCGAAGCCTGGTGGGCGCCTGCTGTCCTTCGTCGTGAAGCAGACGGGTGACGGCGGCACGCAGACGCTGGAGGGCACGGCCACCGCGAACGGCGTGCAGGTGGTGCGCAAGCGCCCAGGCCGCCCCGACGAGCCGCTGCCCAGGCTGCCGCCCACGAAGGAGCGGGTGGAGGACGCCGACCCGCCGCGCGTGGCGCTGCTGCGCAAGGCGAAGGTGACGGGCTTCTCGCTGGATGGAATGGACCTGGAGTCCTACGGCCTCTCCACCACCGTGGAGCCCGAGGAGCAGCGGACCATCAACGGCGTGCGGGTGAAGCTGGGCAAGGCCGTCACGGTGTCGGAGAAGGAGAAGGTCCCCGTCGTCTCGTACCTCACCCAGCGCGGGGAGATGGTGCTGGTGGACTACGGCACGACGATGCAGGCCCGGAAGGAGACGGAGGCCGTCGCGAAGCGGCTGGACCTGGTGGAAGTCTTTGGCCTCACCCGCGTGGTGCTGCCCAAGCCGCTGCCCGAGTCCGCGCGCGCCGTGCCCGGCCACGTCACGCTGGTGGTGCAGGGCCTGCCCGCGAAGTTCCAGGAGCAGACGTACCGCCAGCACTTCAAGCCGAAGCCGGACGGCAGCGTGGAGGTGACGCTGTCCGCCGCCGCGCCCAAGGCACGCAAGCCCCTGCCGCTGAAGGACCCGGAGGGCGGCGAGAATCTCAAGTCCACGCTCGTCGTGGAGAGCGACGCGCCGGCCATCCGCGCGCTGGCGAAGCAGCTCGTGGGGACGGAGAAGGACGCGTACCGCATCGCCCAGAAGGTGAACACCTGGGTGTACTCCAACCTGGAGAAGGACTACGGCGCCAGCGCGGACCGGGCCACGGACGTGCTGAGCCAGAAGAAGGGCGACTGCACGGAGCACTCGCTGCTGTCGGTGGCGCTGCTGCGCGCGGCGGGGGTGCCCGCCCGGCGCGTGGACGGCGTCATCTACATGGTGAACCAGGACGGCGTGCCCGCCCTCTACTGGCACGAGTGGGTGGAGGCCTTCGTGGGCGAGTGGACCCAGTTGGACCCCACCTTCAACCAGGTGGTGGCGGACGCCACGCACTTCGCCTTCGGCAAGGAAGGCAACGCCGAAATCACGCCGCTCATCGGCGCGCTGAAGGTGACGGACGTCAAGTGACGCGGGCCGCGCCGGCCCCTCTTCAGGGGCCGGTGAGCGCCGCCAGCCGCTGGGCGAGCACGTCCGGCTCGGTGACGGGCAGCTCGCAGACGAAGCCCCGGCACAGGTAGGCGGCGCCCCGCCCCTTCACCGGCTCGCGTCCCTCGAAAGTCCCCTGCAACAACGCGGGCACGGGCTGTCCCGGTGCCTTCCAGGCCAGCGCCACGGTGGGCGCGAAGGCACGGTCCACGGCGGCCCGCAGCGACGCCACGTCATCGGACGCGCCCGCGACGGTGACGGACGCCGCGCCCTCCAGCAGCGCGTCCGCCGCCAGGCCCAGGTAGCCGTAGCCCATGGCGTTGCGCATGAGCCCGTCGTGCATCCGCGCCACGTAGCGCTCCGGCAGCTCCAGGTGCCGCTTGTCACCCGTGAGCGCCGCCAGCTCCACCTGCGCCTCCGTCAGCGTGGAGGCGCCGGACGGGAAGGCGTTGTCGAAGAGGCCATACGTCGCCACCACCAGGTCCTTCTGTCCCCGGGGCGCGGTGAGGTACGCCGCCTTCTCCGCGTCCCAGAAGAGGTCCACGGCCCGGCGCACCAGCGCGTCCGCCGCCTCCAGGTACTTCACGTCAAAGGTGGCCTGATAGAGCGCGGTGAGGCCCGAAGCCAGGTCGCCATAGTCCTCCAGGAAGCCGTCGATGCGCGCCTGCCCCTCCTGGTAGGAGCGCGCCAGCCGCGTCCCGTCCCACGCCCTCTCCAGCACGAAGTCCGCGGCGTCCGCCGCCCACCTCGCCCACTCCGGCTTGCCGAAGACCCGCGAGGCCAGCGCGAGCCCGCGAATCATGAGCCCGTTCCAGCCCGACAGCAGCTTGTCGTCCCGGCCGGGCTTCACCCGCCGCTCCCGCACGTCGAAGAGCGTCTGCTTGGCCGCGGCCAGCTCGCGCTCCACGACGTCTTCGGCGACGCCGCGCTCCCGAGCCAGCTCCGACACGGGCACCACCACCTCCAGCACCGTGGCGCCGTGCTCGAAGTTGCCGCCAGGCTTGATGCCGAAGTGGCGCAGCACCAGCTCCGCCCGCGCTTCCGGCAGCGCCGCGCGGACCTCCTCCGGGCGCCAGACGAAGAACTTCCCCTCTTCGCCCTCGCTGTCCGCGTCCTGCGCCGCGTAGAAGCCGCCGCCCGCGTCAGTCATCTCGCGGCGCACGTAGGCCACCGTCTCCTCCACCACCTTGCGCCACAGCGGACGCGACTCCACCTGCTGCGCCTGCGCGTAGAGGTGCAGGAGCTGCGCGTTGTCGTAGAGCATCTTCTCGAAGTGGGGCACCAGCCACCGCTCGTCCACCGAGTACCGGTGGAAGCCGCCCCCCAGTTGGTCATAGAGGCCGCCCAGGGCCATGCGCTCCAACGTCAGGAACACCGCGTCCTTCAACGGCGCGCCCCCGCCTCTTCGCCACGCGCGCAGCATCAGCGCGAGGTTCATCGGGTTGGGGAACTTGGGCGCGCCGCCGAAGCCCCCGTGGACCGGGTCCACCTGCTTCGCCATGCGCTGACCCATGCCCACCACGTCCGCCGCCGTCAGGACCGCGGGCGCGGCCTCCAGCCCGTAGGTGGCCAGCTCCCCGAGCCCCTCCTCGAACTGGGCCGCCTGCCCCTGCACCTCGTCCTGCTTGTTCTCCCACGCGTCCCGCAGCGCCATCAGCAGCCGGGGGAAGCCCGGACGGCCGTAGCGGTCCTGCGGCGGGAAGTAGGTGCCGCCGTAGAAGGGCTTCAGGTCCGGCGTGAGGAACACCGTGAGGGGCCAGCCGCCGCCCTGCCCCATGAGCTGCACCACGCCTTGATAAAGCTGGTCCAGGTCCGGCCGCTCCTCGCGGTCCACCTTGATGTTGATGAAGCCCTCGTTCATCACCCGGGCCGTCTCGGGCGACTCGAACGACTCGTGCGCCATGACGTGACACCAGTGGCAGGCGGAGTAGCCCACGGACAGGAGGATGGGCTTGTCCTCCGCCTTCGCCTTCGCGAGCGCCTCTGCCCCCCAGGGGAACCAGTCCACGGGGTTGTGCGCGTGTTGGCGCAGATACGGAGAGGGTTCCCGGGCCAGACGATTGGAAGTGTCAGCTGACGGAGGGGGCGTGGCCATCGGGACTCCAGGAAGGGGGATGGCTGTCGAGATACGAACCCGCGTGAGGGCGGGCAAGCCGAAAGCACTGGAGGGATGCTGGCCAACAGCGGGGCGGGCCGGGTAGGTCGCCGCCGTGTCTCCGCCGCCTCCCGCTGTCTCGCGTCCCGCCTCGGCGGGCCTCCGTCTGAAAACCTGCGTGGCGCTGCTCGGCGTGGCGCTGGGGGCGCGGCTCGCCCTGGTGCTGGGCACGGACGTCTACTTCGACACGGCCTATTACTGGCAATGGGCCCGCAAGCTCGACTGGGGCTACTTCGACCACCCGCCCTTGGTGGCGTGGCACATCGCCCTGCTGGGCATCGAAGGCACGGCGATGCTGTGCGGCGTGGGGACGGTGGCCGCCGTGTGGCGACTGGCGCGCGACGTCCACGGTGACGCGGCGACGGCCTGGCGGGCGGCGGCGCTGTGGAGCGTCGTCCCCGCGGGCGCGGTGGCGGGAGTGTGGCCCACGCCCGACTCGCCCCTGCTCCTGTTCTGGTCGCTGGCCCTGTGGGCCCTGTGGCGGGAGCGCTGGGCCCTGGCGGGACTGGTGGGAGGGTGCGCCCTGCTGTCGAAGTACCCGGCCGTGCTGCTGGGCGTGGCGTTCCTCATCACCACGGTGCGGGCGCGGCGCATGCCCTGGGGGGCGTGGCGCACGGCGACGCTGGCGGGCGCCTGCTTCGCGCCGGTGGTGTTCTGGAACGCGGGCCATGACTGGGTGGGCTTCACCTTTCAGCTCAGCCATGGCCTGGGACGCGGCTGGCGCAGCGGTTGGAGCACCTTCGGCGAGTTCCTCGCGGGACAGCTCGCCCTGGGAGGGCCGGTGCTCTTTCCCCTCGCGCTGGTGTACGGCGTGCGCGGTCCGCGCGAGCACTTCCTGCTGCGCATGGCGGCCTGCGTCCCCTTGCTCTTCTTCGGCTACGCGTCGCTGCGCACCCGGGGAGAGGCCAACTGGCCGTCCGCGGCGTACATCGCGGCCTGCGTGGGCGTGGCGGGGATGCGGCCCGTCTGGCAGCGCGCGGCGGCGTTCAGCGGGCTGGCGGTGGTGCTGGTGGTGGGCTCGCACCTGCTGTTCCCCGTGCTCCACTTCCGCCGGGACACGGCGCTGTGGCGGACGCACGGATGGAGCGTGCTGCGCGAGCTGGCCACGCCGCAGCGGCTGTTCCCGGGCCTGTCGCCCGACAACGTCGCCGCCGTGTACGCGCCCAACTACCAACTGGCCTCCCAGGTGGCCTACTACGCGCGGCGGTCCACGAAGACGGGGGCGCCGGCGCGCTTCAGTCAGTACGACCTCTGGTCCGACCCGGACGTGACGCCCGGGCACGACGCGCTGTGGGTGAGCGAGGGCGGGCCACAGCCTCCCGAGGACCTGGTCTCTCGCTTCACCACGCTGGAAGGCCCCGTGGAGCTCTTCGGCGACTTCCGTGGACGCCGGTTGCACACCTTCCAGGTGTGGCGGCTGCGCGCGCGAAGGCCCTGAGCGTCCAGTCCGTCGTCTCCTAGCGCTCGCGACCTGGGCATCTGTTGGAGGCGCGACGCGGGAAGGTCCGAGCGCAACGCGGCCCTAAGCGAGCCGGCGGTGACGCGCCCGGAACAGCGCGTCGTACAGGCCCAGGAAGAGGTGCCCGCCCAGCGTCAGGCCCTGCTCAATCTCAGCGGCCCCGGCCTCCGTCTCGTAGGGCGCATCGAGCTGCCGGTAGAAGCCCTCCGCGTGCTCCTCGTCGAGGTCCGCGTGCGTGGGGTAGTGCACCACCTCGCCGTGCTGGAGCCAGCGCCGCGCGACGATGCCGCGTCCCAGTTCCAGGGAGATGCCGCTGAACAGGTCCTCGATGATGCCGAACACGGCGAGCCCGGTGAGCGGCCCCTCGAACGCGGCGAGGCCGGTGAGCGCCACGTTGAAGGCCCGCACCTCTGGCCACGTCACGTGCTGCTCCACGCGAGCCGCCTCAACGCCCAGGCGGGAGAGGAGCACCTGGAACGTGCGCTCGTGGCCGTGAGCCAGGGTGCCGCGGCCGTGCTCGTCGAAGATGTTCTCCACCAGCGGCAGCCGCTGGCTGGGATGCGGCAGACGGCTGACGAGCATCGCCATGGGCCTGGAGAAGTGCGCCACCGCGGAGAAGAACTGGAGCTGCGTCTCGACGAAGTCCTCCCGCGCGAAGGTGCCGTCCCTCAATGCGCGCAGGTAGGGCGCGTCCAGCGCGTTCCACGCCGCCTTGAGTCCGGCGATGTGCCGCCGCAGCTTCAGATTTCGGACGAGGGGAGGTGCACCCATGCTGGCGCCCTGACGGGAAAGGAGAGGTCCAGAGAATAGACGGTGCACACCGAATCCGGTGCGATGCCCGCCTCACGCAGCCAGTCGACATGGTCCTCCAGCCGCTCGTCGATGCTGAAACAGGTGAGCGCCTCGCCCCCGCGCGCCGCCAATTCCACGCCACAGGTACGAAGGTACTCGCCCCAACCGTGCGTCCAGGCTTCGGGCGGCGCCGCCAGGTGGACCAGGGGCCACGGGCGACCCGTGGACAGCCGCTGAAGGTCCTTGTCCCCCGCCGTGGTGCACCACCCCGCCCCTTCCAGGGTCCTGGCGGGCGCGGGCCCCAGGCGGAGCCCCACGCCCGTGGGACGCGGAGGCGCACGCCGGGTCTCCAGCGCCTCGAGCCGCGAGGGCGGTACGAAGTAGAGCGCGAGCCGGCTCGCGGGACGCCCCATGCGCAGCGGGTTCCAGCCTCGGGCGATGCGCATCACGTCGCCCCGGGCGCCGCGCATCGCCGCGCCGTAGAGGAAACGAATCCGCCGCAGCGGGGGGATGAGGAAGAGGTGCTTGAGGCCCTGGAGCAGGAGCTTCGTGGCGAGGCCGGAGCCCCGCGCGTGCTTCGCCAGCTTGAGGTCGCAGATGTAGAGCGCGTCCACCTTCCGCGTCCCGTGCCACACCGGACGCAAGACCCCCGTCACGGAGCCGAGCAGGTCGTCGCCACGGAGCGCCAGCAGGAAGTACGCCTCGCCCATGGAGGAGAAGAACGGGTGGTACCCGGGCCCATGGTCGATGAAGAAGTGGTCGGCCCCATCCGCGAGCGGATAGAGGATGTCACGCTCCAGCAGGCGCAGCCGCTCGACATAGGGCCCGATCGTGTCGGGCCGGGCAACGATGAAGCGCACGTCACTCATGGGCTGCCTGGCACGCGGAAGCCGACCTCGATGCGCTCGTAGAACAGGCTCCGGTCCCGGGCGAGCAGCTCCGCGCCGAGCGCGTCATCGAACTCGAAGGCCGGCTGGAAGAAGCGGCGGAGGTCCCGGCGGTTGTTGAGCTGACGGATGAGGACGGCGCAGCCAGGCCGCGCCTCACGCGCGAGCAACCCCGCCCACTCCGCCACGAGCGCGTCCTCCGACCAGTCGAAGATGTTGGAGAGCGAGATGACGTCGAAGCGGTCCAGGCGCGGCACCTCTGGCAACGAGCCCTGGACGAGCGTCAGCGCCAGCGGGCCTTCGGCCTGGAGATACTCGGGGGCATCCTCACGCAGGTACCTGCCGATCAGCACGTGCTGGAGGAAGGGATTGCGGTGTGCATCCTCCCGCCGGAGGCCGCGTTCGAACACCGCCTGGAAATAGCCAGGATACGAGCCGGGCTCGGCATGTTGTGTCGCCGCGGGCCCGAACATGGTGTTCAGCAACGGCGCCGCCAGGGCCAGCTCGAAGGCCACGGGCCAGTAGGGCGAAGCGAACCAGCGGGCACAGGCCTCCCGGCGTTGTGCGGCCGGGGTGGCCAGCGCGAAGAAGGCGGCGAGTTCGTGCGCGGGCGCGACGAACTCCTCGATGAACCGGCGCAGCGTGCGGAAGAGCCCCTCGAACTCGCCGCGCTGATTCAGGGCCGCAGTGTCCTCCGCTTCCACGCTGTAGCGGGCCAGCGGAAGGCGGCCGAGCCCCTCCGCCTTCTCCCGGACATGCGCGAGCTGACGGGGGTTGAAGTCGAAGCCCACCAGCTCGAGCGCTGGATGGCGCCGCGCCAGGGTGAGGAGCGTGCAGCCTCCCGAGGCCACCGTGAGCACGGCCCGAGCCCGCGTGCGCTCGACGAGCGCCAACTCCAGCGCGGCATCCTCCCGGACCACGGCGAACTTCAAGCGATGGGGCGGCGTCGAAACCAGGACAGGTTCCATGGCATGGTTCTACCTCGGAACCACCATGCCGCTCGCGACAGAATCCCTCACCCCTTCGCAGTTGCGTGAACTGGAGCAGGTCGACGCGCGGCACGTTCCGCGGCTCGTCGTGTTCCTCGTGCTCTACCTGGGCGCGGCGGCGCTGTCCGTGGTGCTCGCGGCGCGGGACGCCACCTGGTCAGTGTGGCTCGCTCGCGCCCCGCTGTACCTCATCGCCGCGGCGTCGCTGCATGGCATCAGCCTGTTCACCCACGAGGCCGTCCACGGTGGCCTCGCGCGGTGGCCCTGGCTGAACCGGCTGGGTGGCATCGCCTGCGCGCTCCCGGTGTTGCAGAACTACGCGGCCTACAAGGTGCTGCACCTGAAGCACCATGCCGACCTGGGCGGAGGGAGGGACCCGGACCACTACGCCAACTACACGGGCCGGCGGTGGCTGGAGTTGCTGATGCATGTGGGCCGGCTGCTGCTGGGGTACCCCGCGTACATCACGATGATTCCCATCCTGGGCTGGCGGCAGGGAACGACCGCCGAGCGGCGATGGGTGCTGCTCGAAGTGGCGCTGGTCGGCGCGGGCCTGACAGCCGCGGTCCTCTTCATCCCCGGACAGGTGCTGCTCCATGCCTGGGCGATTCCGATGCTCCTCCTCAACACCCTGGTCAACGTCCGGGGCATGAGCCAGCACACCTTCCTGCCAGAGAGCACGCACCCGGTCCGAGGCTCCCGGACCATCCTGTCGAACCCGGTGACGCGCTTCTTCATGTGCAACGAGAACTACCACCTGGAGCACCACCTGTACCCCCGCGTGCCCTGGTGCAACCTGCCCGCGCTGCACCGGACGCTGCGCGCGGACCTCGTCGCGCAGGGGGCCCCCTTCATCCCGTCCTACTTCTCGTTCGTGCGCGGCGTCCTCTCCGGCTCGCTCCTCCGAGGGGCGAAGCCCGCCACGCCGGATGCCTGAGCGGCTGTACCCGCACGAAGTCCTGCTCGCGGCGTTCGGAATCCTCCTCTCGGCGGCGCTGGCGTTCGTCGCGGGAGCCTCCGCGACCGTCACCGTGCAAGCTGCTGGCGGCACGGTGCTGTTCATGGGCAGCGTGGCGCTGCTGGCGCGGCTGGACGCAGTGGCTCATGTCTTCCGGGCCCGGCTGCTGCTCGCCTACCTCGCGACGTTCTTCTTCTATGCCTCCGTGAAGCAGGCCGTCCCCGCGCTGGGGCTCGTGCCCCGTGACGCGTGGCTCCTGTCCGCCGACGTGTTCCTGTTCGGCGTCACCCCGGCCGCGTGGCTCCAGCGGTGGAGCACGCCCGGGGTCAACGAGTTCTTCAGCGCCAGCTATCTGGCGTTCCACGGATACCTGCACCTCGCCATGGCCTGGGCGCTGGTGGGGCCACGGGCGCGGGCGGAGCGCTTCTTCGTCGATGTCTTCTCCGCCTATGTCCCGGGCATCGCCGGCTACTACCTGATGCCCGCCATCGGCCCCGTGGCAGCCTGGCCGGAGCTGTTCACCGTCCCCGTCGAAGGCGGCTGGTTCACACAACTGAATGCCTTCGTCGTGGCGAGCGGCTCGTCCACCTACGACCTCTTCCCCAGCCTGCACACGTACATCACGCTGGTGCTGCTCGAACACGACCGGCGCCAGCACCCGTGGCGCTTCCGGCTGATGGTGCCCGTCGCCATGGCCATCCTCATGTCCACGCTGGTGCTGCGTTATCACTATGCCGTGGACCTGCTGGCGGGCGCCGCGTGGTTCATGGCGTTCCGCGCCTGCTTCCCCCGGCTCCAGGCGCGTTGGGAGGCGCGGACGACGCTACCGAAGGGCGAAGCGCCGACGGTAGGCGTCGGGTGACAGGCCGGTGCGCGCCTTGAAGCGTCGCCTGAAGGACGTGGTGTCGACGTAGCCAACGGCCTGGGAGATGTCCTCCACCGTGCGCGGCGTCGTCTCCAGGAGGCGCCGTGCGGCCTCGATGCGCAGACGCTGGACGTACTCCAGCGGAGTGTCCCCGGTTGCCTTCTGGAAGCGGCGAAGCAGCGTGCGCGCACCGAGGCTCGCGGCAGCGGCGGCCCCCGACAGACTCACCTCACTCGCGAGCTGTGCTTCCAACCACTCCTGGGCCCGCAGCACGGCGGCATCCCCATGCTCGCGCGGAGCGGAGTGGACGGCATAAGGCACCTGGAACCGGCGGCCAGGCTCCACCAGGAGCATCTTCGCGCAGTGCGAAGCCAGCTCCGGCGAGGCGTGCTTCGCCACCAGGTGCAGACACAGGTCCAGGTAGGCGGTGATTCCGCCCGCGGTCAGCACGTCGCCGTGGTCCAGGAGCAGGAGCTCCGGCTTCAGCGCCACGCGCGGGTAACGGGCCGCGAAGTCCCGGGCCAGCCCCCAGTGGGTCGTGGCCTCCCGGCCGTCCAGGAGTCCCGTCTGTGCGAGCAGGAAGGCCCCTGCACAGACGGCCGCCAGCTTCGCGCCCTGGTCGTGTTGCCCCTTCAACCACGCCGAGGTGGCGGGTTCCGCCAGGCAGGCGTCCAGGCTCCCCACAACCGCGGGGATGAGGATGACGTCGAACCGGTCCGTGGGCTCGACTGCTCTGACGGCCGCCAGCTCCAGGCCGTGGAAGCTCCGCGTTGGCCCAGTGCGAACGGACACGAGCTCCGCCGAGAACGGCGCGCCTTTGCCCCCATCTCGGCTCAGGAGGTTCGCCATGGCGAATACGTCCAGGGGCCCCGTGACACTCGAGGCCACGCACCCGTCCAGGGCCAGCACCGCGATGCGAATGGACGAGGGCTCACTGGGCATGCGCGTTTGTCGTTTTCAGCCTGGAGATTGTCAATCCGGGCCCTCCCGGCGAAGGCCGGGGCTGGGTATTCGAACGGGCGTCTCGTCACTTCAACCAAGAGGAAGACGTCCATGACCATCCCCCTGAAGCACACCGCGCTGCTGCTCATCGACATCCAGAATGACTATTTCCCGGGAGGGCGGTGCGAACTGGACCACGCCGACGCCGCGGCAACCCAGGCACGGGCTGCCCTGGACTTCTTCCGGGAGCGCGGCCTACCCGTCATCCATGTGCGACACGAGTCGATTCAGCCGGGAGCGACGTTCTTCATTCCGGGAACGCCCGGCGCGGAGATTCATCCCCACGTCACGCCGCTTCCCGAGGAAGCGGTGGTGCTCAAGCACTTCCCCAACAGCTTCCAGAAGACGGACCTCCAGGAGCGCCTGGCGGCCCTGGACGTGAAGCACCTGGTGGTCGTGGGAATGATGACGCTCATGTGCGTGGACGCCACGGTGCGTGCGGCGGCGGACCTGGGCTACTCGGTCACCGTCCTTCATGACGCCTGCGCGGCCCGGAGCCTGGAGTTCAACGGCCAGGCCGTCACCGCCCCCCAGGTCCACGCCGCCTTCCTCGCCGCGTTGGGCATGGGTTATGCCCAACTCCTGCCCGCGGCACGGTTCCTCGCCCAGGCAGGAAAGAGCGTTTGAGGCGTCATTCCGGTTCGCGCGTCGCGGCGCTTGTCCGCAGCGCGCCCGGGAGCCGCCACGCCACCACCAGGGTCGCGAGCGTTCCACCCGCGCCCACCACCAGCAGCGTCACCGGCGCGGACGTCGCGTCCAGCAACAATCCCCCGGCGACGTAGGACAGCCCCGCGGCCACGCCAATGGCTCCGTAGAAGTTGCCGAACACCCGGCCCCGCATCCCAGCCGGCACCCAGCGCTGGATGAGCGTGTGGCTGGCCACGTCCATGGCGGCGATGCCCACACCGCGCACGGCCTGCATCGCGAACGCCGCGGAGACGGCCCAGGCCAACCCGGTCAGCAGGTTGCCCACGCTGCTCACCGCGAAGCCCAGCACCAGCATCACCGGCATCGCCGCCCGCGCGCCCAGCCGCGCCATCAGCGCGTAGCCCGCGACCAGGCCCAGCCCCACCGCGCCCAGCAGCAACCCCACCGCCGAGTCCCCCGCCTGGAAGGTGTCCTTCGCGAGCAGCACCAGCGCCACGTCATCCACGCCGTTGAAGGCCACCACGGCGCAGAAGCCCAGCGCGACGACGCGGGCCACTCGAGCCCGCCAGAGATAGACGAGCCCATCCCGTGCCTGACGGAACAACGACACGGGCGGCGCGGCGCCGTCATGCGCGGGCGGCACGGACGGCAGCGCCACCAACAAGCCCGCTGACAGGAAGAAGGACGCCGCGTCGACCAGCAACACGCCCTGGAGCCCCACGAGCGGAAACATCGCCGCCGCGAGCAGTGGCCCCAGCGCCTCGCCGGCCTGCGTCCCGAATCCCACGCTGGCGTTGGCGGACTCCAGGTCATCACTCCGCACCAAGGCGGGCACCACCGCCCGGGAGGCGGGCTGGAACACCTGTCCGGCAATCGCCCGCGCGGCGACCAGGGCCAGCAGCACCGGCAGCGGCGGCAGCGTGAGCGCGATGAGCGCCAGGAGCGCCCCCTGGAGCAGCTCGCAGGCAATCATCACCCGCTTGAGGTCGAACCGGTCGCTGATGGCCCCGGTGAGCGGCCCCAGCAGGGCGGGCGCGAAGTCCCCCACGAGCAGCAACAGGGACACGGCCAGCGCCTGTCCCGTCTGCTCCGCGACGTACAGCATGAGCGCCACCAGGCTGAGCGCATCCCCCGTGAAGGAGATGACTCGCGCGCTCCACAGGGCCCGGAACGCCGGGTGATGACGCAGCAATTGAAGGGCACCCATCCCGCGCCCGCTGGTGTTTGAATCACTCGCAGGAACCGACATGTGCCGCGCGTCTCCACCTTCGGGAATCAGGCCCGGCACCGT
The DNA here is from genome assembly GCF_013372585.1 of Myxococcus sp. AM010. Lineage (NCBI taxonomy): Bacteria > Pseudomonadati > Myxococcota > Myxococcia > Myxococcales > Myxococcaceae > Myxococcus > Myxococcus sp. AM010. Next base: position 21,296 of record NZ_JABXEO010000081.1, on the reverse strand, counting down.
AGAGGAGACGCGTGGCGGGCTTCAATTCCCCAGCCACGGACAGGCGGGCCCCTGGCCCGGTCCGCCCCACGCCGGCACCCCACGATATACCGGTGGGCTCCCGCCGTTCCTCCCCGGGCAAACGCGCTCCCCACACCCGGAAGAGAGCACCGGCATGACGATGCCCCAGCCCGAAACGACGAAGCCTGGAACGCCTCCCACGCCCACGCTCGCCACGTGGCTGCTCGCGGCGGCCTGTGCCTTCCACACGGCCTGTGGGGACGACCCGCCCCCAACCGAGCCGCCTCCGCCCCAAGCCCTGGACTGGTGCCCCCGCATCACGCCCGGCTCCAGCGGGATGTCCTCGTCCGCCCTGGCGATGTCCAACGCCCACGCCCTGGTCCGCTTCTTCAGCCCCGGCAGCCACTACCGGGAAATCGACGCCGCGCTCGCTGGCGCGATGGAGGGGTCCACCGTCGACTGGAACGGCGTGGCGCGGGCCTATGCGGAGGCACTCGATTCGGTCTGCGCCCACGAGGCCACCGCCTCCGCGGACCTTCCCGTGGTCCAGGTCGAGCAGCACGACACTGTCGCCGTCATCCGTCCCGGCACGGGTGAGCCCGTCCTCCCAGAGGGCACGCGGGCCGTCGCCATCGACCTGCGCGGCCTGCCCGACGCCCCGGGGCTGGAAGAGGCCCTGACCCGCGCCATCTCCGTCGCCAGCAGTCAGCCGGTGCCACGCGTCTCCGCGCGCGTGCGCGTCAACGACGGCATGACGGACGAATACAGCGCCCAGAGTTTATACAGCAACACCACGGACCTCCTGGCCGCGCCGGACTACCCCGCCTCGGGAGCGGTGGACCTGCCGGTGGCGCTGCTCACGGGCCCCACGCTGCCGCCCGCGGCGGCGCGCTTCGTGGTCGACCTGCGCACGGCGCGGCGAGCCTGGCTGTGGGGTGAGCCCGTCGCGACCGCCGTCGCCGAGTCGCGCTGGGTTCCCCTGGCGGCCCAGGGCCTGTCGATTCGCACGTCGCGGCTCGAGGACAGCACCGGCCCGCTTCCCGACCAACTCCCCGCGGACCGGGCGCTGGCCGGCGCCCTGGCCGACAGCCTGAGCGAGCTCCCCACGCTCGGGACACCTGCCGCCCTGGACCGGAGCGCCGCGGTCGCTCGCACGGGCATGACACAGCGCCAGCGCCCGACGGGTACGACGGCGCAGGTGGCGCAGACGGTCGGCATCGCGCGCGCGTCGCTCCTCATCACCCACGGCGCCGTGCGGCGCTTCTTCCCCTACTTCCATGTGGTGGGGGACGGCATCGACGCGCGGCTGGAGGAGACGCTGGCCGCGGTGGACGCCACGCCCGTGAGCCAACTCCAGACACTTCAGCTCCTGCGCCGCTTCGGCGCCGTGCTCCAGGACGGGCACGTCTTCGTCTCCGCGTCACCGTCTCCCTTCATCGGCGACCTCCCCGCGCTGCTGGAGGAGGTCGCCGGAGGAGACGTGGTGGTCCGCCGCTCGCTCGTCCCGGAGCTCCAGGCGGGCGACACCCTGGTGCGCGTGGGCGACCGCTCCACGGCGGAGTGGTACGCGGAAGAGCTCTCCCGCACGTCCGCCGCCACCCACGGCTACCGGCACGCCCTGGCCACGCGAAGGCTGCTTCAGCTGACAGGGCCCCTGTCGCTCGTGATGCGCGCCATGGATGGCACCGAGCGCACCGTGCAGGCCCGACCTTGGACTGGCGCCAACCTTGGCGCGGCGCTCGGCTACTCCCCCTCGCGACGCGCCAGCGGCTGGCTGGGCGACGTGGGCGCGCCGACGCTCTACTACATCACCATGAGCAGCGACGTGACGACGGACCTGGGCGCCGCCCTCCAGCACCTCGACACCGCGTCAGCCGCCCAGGGGCTCATCGTGGACATGCGCGGCTACCCCGGCTTCAGCCACTACGACTTCACCCGGCATCTCATCCAAGGCCCCTACGTCAGCCCCCTCTTCCGCGTGGGCCGCTGGACGGGCCCGGACGCGCATGAGGTGCGCGAGAGTCAGTACGCCTTCACCGGAAGCACGACGCGCGCATACACGGGGCCCCTGGTGCTGCTCGTGGGGCCTCGCTCGGTGTCCGCGGCGGAGAACTTCTCCACCATGCTCGTCGGCGCGAACCGCGTCCGGGTGGTGGGACAGCGCAGCGCGGGCACCAACGGCAACATCACCAACCTGCTGCTCCCCGGCGGCTTCCGGTTCATGTACACCGGAATGGAAGTTCTTCGTCCCGACCGCTCCACATTCCATGGCGTGGGAATTGTCCCGGATGAAGAGATTGTACCCACCACGGAAGACTTCGCGACGGGCAGAGACGCGGTGCTCTTGAAGGCCATCGACGTGCTCCAGGCACACGAATAGACGCTTGCCCGCGTGTGAAGCGGCAGGATGGCGCTCCTCACCCCGTGGAAAGGAGCAGTCATGAACGCACGTTTTCTTGCTGTCGCTGTCCTGGGTGCCGCGATGTTCACCGGCTGTGGTGAGCCGGAGCCCCCCACTGAGACGCCCGCTGGTGGAGGCGTTGTCATCCCGCCGGTGGAGACGCAGGGAGGGTCCTCCACCGTCACCGCCGCCGCGTATTGCGACGACGTGGCGACGTGGAACGCCGCGTGGACGGACCTGGAGGACCAGGTCCTCGTGCTCGTCAATCAGCGCCGCGCCGCCGGGGCCGTCTGTGGCGGCGTGGCCAAACCGCCCGCGCCCCCGCTCAGCAACAACGCCCAGCTGCGGTGTGCCGCGCGCAAGCACTCCAAGGACATGGGCACCCACAACTTCATGAGCCACACGGGCTCGGACGGCTCCACGCCCTGGCAGCGGATGAACCAGGCGGGCTACACGTACCGCAACGCCGCGGAGAACGTCGCGGCCGGCTACTCCACGGCCCTGGCCGTGGTGAACGGCTGGATGTCCAGCACCGGGCACTGCAACAACATCATGAACCCGGCGCTCCTCGACATCGGCGTCGGCTACTTCAACGCGCCGAGCAGCACGTACCGGCACTACTGGACGCAGGCCTTCGGCCGGCAGTAACACCGGGCTAGAGTGTGTGGCCGGGCGCTCATCCAGGGCGCCCGGCTCGCCTCGCTCGTCATGGACCTCCTCCTGCTTTTCGTCGGTCTCATCAAGGTGGTGTTCGGCGGCCTCGTCGCCGCGCTGGGCATCTGGCTCGCGCTGCGCGGCCTGAGCCGCATCCTCGGCGCCAACCCCGCGGAGGAGCTGCGCCAGGGCAACGTCGCCGCCGGCCTCGTCCACGCCGCCAGCCTGGTGTCGCTGGGCCTGCTGGTGCAGCACGCGGTGCAGGCCACGTCGGACGCGCTGGACCTCACCGTGCAGAATTCGACCCTGCAGCTGCCGGTCGTGGGCCGGCTGGTCGCGGTGGCCGTCCTGCACGTGGGGCTCTCACTGGGCGTGGGCGTCACGGTGCTCGGCACGGGCGTGCTGCTGTTCGACCGGATGACGCCGGGCATCGACGAGCTGGCGGAGGTGCGCAAGGGCAACGTCGCGGCGGCGCTCATCCTCTCCGCAATCCTGCTGGTGCTGGCGCTGCTGACCGCCCCGGGACTCCAGGCGGCGCTCAACGGGCTCATCCCCTTCCCCCAGCTCCCCGAAGGGACGCTGCGCGCGCCCGCGTGAAGACGTTCTTCAAGTGGATGCTCGGCGTGGTGGGCCTCGCCAGCTGCTTCTGCTGCTGTGGCCTGGGCACGCTGGGCCATCTGGCGAGCATGGACATCGCGCCACCCGAGCCCAGGCAGCCCAGCGGCGCCCGCGCGGTGGATTTGGGGCTGGTGCTCCTCCCGCCGGGCACCTCGCCGCGGCGGGCCCGGGATTACGACTGGCGGGCGGACAGCATCCAGCCCCCCGAGCACCACGTCGCCTACGGCCTGGGGACGGCGCTGGCCCAGACGCTGGCGGATGAGCACGCGGCGCTGGGCCGCCGGCTGCACTACCACTCACTGGGCAGGGAGCGCTTCTCGTTCAACGCACCTCCCGGCTGTAGCGCCGACATGCGCTGCATCTACGAGGAGCTGATGCGCACCAACGCCGAGCCCGTGCGGAGGCTGGGTGACACGTTCGTCGCCTCCATCCGCGCGCGGAGGCTGGATGCCGCGCAGGCCACGCAGCTCATCCTCGGCTTCGTGCAGCGCATCGACTACGAGCTGCCCGAGCACGAGGCCTTCGGCATCGTCCCCCCGGCGCTGGTCCCCGCGGAGAATCGCGGCGACTGCGACTCCAAGGCGGTGCTCGCGGTGATGCTGCTGCGGCAGGCGGGAGTCGACGCGGTGGTGCTGTACTCCGACCCGCTGTCCCACGCGGCGGTAGGCGTGGGGCTGCCCGGCAAGGGCACGGCGCTGCGCTACGCCGGGCGCAGCTACCAGTACGCGGAGGTCACCGCCCAGGGCTGGCCGCTGGGCATGATTCCGCCCCAGTACGACAAGCCCCGGCTGTGGAAGGTGCTGCCCCTGAACGGGGGCCCTGACACGGCGGGCTGACGCCCCTGGGGCTCAGTCCGCCTCGGCACCTGGCGCCGCGAGCAGGCCCCGCACCAGGTGCTCATAGGACTCCTTCATGGGCAGCTCGGACTCCACCTTGAGCCGCCGCCGGAGCGTGTGGGTCCGCCGGCCATCCCGTGGGTCCACGCCCTCTTTCTGGTACGCCTCCCACCACACCCCGCTTCCACGCCGCTGCCACAGGGGCACGTCGTTGAAGTTGATGCCGCGCTGGAAGAGGAGCTCGTTCTTGTAGCTCACCGGCTTGCCGTCCAGCTCGCGGGTGGCCTGCGCCGCGCTCCGGCCCTCCTTGCGCAGCGTCCAGTAGCACCAGCCATGCAGCGAACACCGGCTGCCGTCCGCCTGCCGCCAGAGGAAGTAGTCCAGCACCGCGCGCTCCGAGGCGCCCAGCCAGGCGCGGCCATCGAACACCGCCGGGACCCCCGCCGCATGCGTGAAGGTGGCGCTGGCCAGGCCCGCGGCCAGGGACACCACCTTCTCGACGGAGCGGTCGAAGAGCGCCCAGTCCGGCCGGAAGAGCACGGAGATTTCGTCGCTCTGCGTGTAGGCGTAGACGCCCTGGAGCTCCTCCAGCATCACGCTGGCGGTGCGCACCATGAACTGGTGGAACACCGGGTCGAAGGGCTTCTCGTAGCGGGCCTCCGTGAAGCGAGAGAAGCCCCGCCCATCCACGCGCAGCACCACCCAGGCGCCCGGCAGCATGCGCTGGTTGTGGAACACCTCGCCCTGCCTTGCTCGCGCCGCCAGCTCCTCAGGGTCCATCGGGTTCCTCCACCCAGGGTTGGACGCGAAGGCCACCGTCGGCGGCCAGCGTCACGTAGAACAGCGCGTCGAAGCCCTCCTCGAGCCGGGGCCGCTCGAGCTGCTTCACGGTGGCGCGCAACGCCACCTCCGGCACCCGGGCACGCCCGTCACGCAAGGCATTGCGAGCGAGGCAGTCCTCCAGCTTCGACGCGAAGTAGTAGCCCATGACTCGGGCCTGATACTCGCGCCCCAGGGCGATGAGGGGCGCGCGCACGTCCGCGGAGGGATTGGTGTTGTCCACCACCACCGACCGGCCCGCCGCCAGCGCCTCGGCGATAGAGCGGCGCTGGCGGGCCTCCTTGCGCACGGCGTGGGGCCACAAATCCTTGCTGACGTGCACATGCGTGGCCGCGAAACGCCGCCGGTAGAGGCTGCTCTTGCCCGAGCCCTGCAAGCCAACGAAGAGAACCAGGTCCATGACGTGCGGCTCCGGACGCCCCGCGTGAGAGGGCCTGACAGCGACGGCCCCAGCCATAACGCTGCCACGCGAAAAAGACAGTCAACCCGATACATCTGTCGCGTCCCGTGTGTCGGCAGAACGTCACGAATGCCTGTCATTCCAATGAACTCCCAGACTTGGGCATGCATTGACACACTCACATCAAGCAGATTAACAAGCATATCTAGCTTTTCGAGGATTCAAGCGTTGTGCCGTACGGAAGTCCCTCTCAAGGAGACACCGCCATGCGTCTGCCGTCCTCGTTGTCCCCGCTGTCCCTCCTGGCCCTCGGTTGGGGCTTGTCCGCGCCCGTCACGGCGCTCGCCGCGAACACACCGGACCTGCGTCCGGGCGTCATCCGGAGCACCGCGGCGCTGGGCCCCGCCCGGGTCCTCACCGGCGCCGAGGTCGAGAAGGCTCGCCTCGCCGCGGGCGTCGACCGCGCGGCGAGCGGCGCGTATGCCCTTGCCACGGGCGCCGGGCATGTCTTCCACCGGACGGCCCAGCCCATCCATGCGCTGAAGACGCTCGACGTGCCGCGCGCGTCCGTCCAGCTCCACACCTGGCAGGAGGAGACGGCGGACGGCAGGCGCCAGGACTTCTTCGCCTACAGCCAGGGCGGCGTGGCGCTGCTGGGCCGCGTGCAGGCGACCGAGTACCTGGTGCGGCTGGAGCACGCGCGGTTCGACCCGCTCAAGGGCGCGCAGCCCCTGGTCGCGGGCCTGCTCACCGCGGACGCCAGCAACACCCTGCACCTGGTGCAGTTCCACGCCACGCCCCTGCCGGAGTACCGCGACGCCATCAAGGCCGCGGGGGGCAAGGTGCTGCGCTTCCTCACGGACCACACGTTCCTCGTGGAGATGAACGCCAGCGCGCACAAGCGCGTCGCCGGGCTGCCCTATGTCCGCTGGGTGGGCGCGTACCATCCGGAGTACCGGGTGGAAGGCGTGCTGCGCGAGTCCCTCCAGGGCCGCGCGCTGAAGCTGGAGCCGCAGCGCTACTCCATCATGGTGGGCGAGCGCGGCGCGGCGCGGCAGGACGAGGTCGCCTCGCTGGTCCGCGCGCTGGGCGGCACGGTGGAGCTCATTGAAGCGGGCGGCCTGCGCGTGGAGGCCACCCTCACCCAGTCTCAACTGGAGCGGCTGGTGCGCTCCAACGCCGTGCAGTACGTGGACCGCTGGGGCGGCCCGGGTGAGCTCGACAACAACAACGTCCGTCAGGTGGGCGGCGCGACCTACCTGGAGGGCCTGGAGGGCTTCACGGGCCAGGGGGTGCGCGGCGAAATCTTCGACACCGAGCTGCGCACCACGCACCAGGAGTGGGCGACGGCGCCCCTCATCCACAGCACGAGCACCACGGGCAGCTTCCACGGCAGCGCCTGCTACAGCATCAACTTCGCCCGGGGCGTGGATGCGAACGCCCGCGGCCTGCTTCCCTCCGGCCAGGGCATCTTCTACCGCTACAACGAGTCCTCCCAGTTCGGCGGCCCCAAGTCCCGCTACGACATCAACCGGGAGCTCATCGACCCGTCCGGGCCGTACCGCGCCGTGTTCCAGACGTCCAGCGTGGGCAGCGCGCAGGTGACGGGCTACACCACCATCTCCGCGGAGGTGGATGACTACCTGTTCCAGTACCCCATCCTCAGCACGCAGTCGCAGAGCAACACCGGCAATCGGAACTCGCGGCCACAGGCGTGGGCGAAGAACATCGTGTCCGTGGGGGGCATGTACCACTACGACAACACCAACCGCGCGGATGACCGGTGGAACGGCGGCGCCAGCGTGGGCCCGGCGGCGGACGGCCGCCTCAAGCCGGACCTGTCGTACTACTACGACTCCATCCGCTCCGCGTCGAACTCCAGCAACACGGCCTACACCAACTTCGGTGGCACCAGCGCGGCCACGCCGCAGACGGCGGGGCACTTCGGCCTGCTGTTCCAGATGTGGCACGAGGGCGTCTGGGCGGGCTTCGGTGGTGGCGCGGATGTCTTCGCCAGCCGTCCGAAGATGGCCACGGCGAAGGCGCTGATGATCAACATGGCGCACCGCTACAACTGGCTCGCGGGTGGCTCCAACGGCGACCTGACGCGCGCGCGGCAGGGCTGGGGCACCGCGGACGTGAAGCGGCTGTATGACCGCGCCGCCGTGACGAGCATCATCAACGAGACGGACCGGCTGCTCCCGCTCGGCACGAACACGTACCGCGTCGCCGTGCCCGCCGGACAGAAGGAGCTCAACGTCACCATGGTCTACACCGACCCCGCCGGCACGGTGGGCGCGGCGCAGGCGCGCATCAATGACCTGTCGCTGCGCGTGACGTCTCCCTCCGGCGTCGTCTACTGGGGCAACAATGGCCTGACGGCGAGCAACGTCTCCACGTCGGGCGGCGTGTCGAACACGGTGGACACGGTGGAGAACGTGTTCCTCCTCGAACCCGCCGCGGGCACGTGGACCGTGGAGGTGATTGCCGACGAAATCGTCGAGGACGCGGACCTGACGACGCGCGTGGTGGACGCGAACTACGCCCTGGTCGTGAGCGGCGGCAAGATTCAGTAGGCCTGGGTCGAGCTGAAGCAGGCGCCGGGCCGGTGCTCCCTTCGCGGGAGTGCTGGCCCTGGCCCTGCCCCAATGGCATGACAGGCCCATGCCCCGTGACGTCTCCTTCTTCGACCAGCTCGGCTCGCTCCTCGCCCAGGAACGCGAGGCGGAGAGAGCCCGCCTGGCCGCGCTCGCCCAGAGCCTCTCGCTGCATGAGCGCGAGGAGCACGGCCTGTCCGTCCTGGACCTGGAGTCCATCGAGGAGGAGGTCGGCCTGGGAGGCCGCTTCCTCGTCACCCTGGGCCGCGCGGCTCCAGGAGCACACCCTGGACATCGTCGTGGAGTCCCACCCGGACCGCGCCGTCTCCCGCGACCTCTTCGACGAGGCCTACTCCCTGCTGGGCTACGCGCGCCGCCAGCGCAACCAGGGCCGCAGCCGCGCGCGCTTCGCCAACGCCCGCGCGTCCACCTCCGAGGCCAAGGGCATGCTCGACGAGGCCCGCGCCCTGGAGCGCAAGGCCGTGAAGTCCGTGCTCGCCAACGCGGACGTCCTCTGCGTGACGCTCTCCAGCCTCGACTCCGGCGTGCTCTCCGGCCAGCAGTTCGACCTGGCGCTGCTCGATGAGGCCACGCAGGCCACCGAGCCTTTGGCGCTGCTCGGCTTCCTGCGCGCGCCCCGCGTCATCCTCGCTGGCGACCCGCAGCAGCTCCCGCCCACCGTCCTCTCCCAGGAGGCCGCGAAGGCCGGCCTGGGCGTGAGCCTCTTCGAGCGCCTGCTCAAGGACCACGGAGAGGGCGTCAAGCGCATGCTGCGCGAGCAGTACCGCATGAACGCCCGCATCATGGACTTCCCTTCACGGGAGATGTACGCGGGCGAGCTGCGCGCCCACCCCTCCATCGCGGACCGCACGCTGGACGCCGTCCTCACGCCCGGCGCGGACGTGGACGCGCCCCCCGTGCTCTACCTGGACACCGCCGGCAAGGGCTTCGACGAAGAAGTCGAGCCCACCACCCGAAGCCTCTTCAACCCCGGCGAGGCCGGACTGGTGGAGGCCCGCGTGCGCGCCCTGCTCGCCGCCGGCCTGTCGCCCCGCGAGCTGGCGGTGATTACGCCCTACAGCGCCCAGGCCCATCAGCTCCGCGAGCGCATCGAGGCGCTCAGCCCCGAGGTGGAGGTCGACACCGTCGACGCGTTCCAGGGCCGGGAGAAGGACGCCGTCATCGTCTCCCTCACCCGCTCCAACAGCGAAGGACAGCTCGGCTTCCTCACCGACCTGCGCCGCATGAACGTGGCCCTCACCCGCGCCCGCCGTCACCTCTTCGTCGTGGGCGACTCCGCCACCCTCAGCGGGCACCCCTTCTACGCCCGCTTCGTCGAGGGCACCCAGGCCACCGGCGGCTACCGCTCCGCCTGGGAGTGGCCCGACGCCCAGGACACCTGACACCTCGGGTTGTAACAGGGTAAAGGCAGACCCGCCCTGGGGCACTACGCAATCAATGCGAGGCTTTCCGGCCAAATTTGTCGCAACCGTGCACAATTTTTGTCACCCCGCTCGACAGGCGAGGTGGGGCGGTGCCGGAAATTCGGGGCCTTGAGGCCTCTCCACCAGTGCGGCATGAAACATGCTCCTCCCCGCGGCGGGGAGGAACCGCCACATGTCCCAGCAGGCGAATGTCACGAAGGAAAACGACGTCTGGGTTCTCCGTATCGAGAAGGACAACGGCAAGCAGCAGGAGTACCGCTGCGCCACCGAGAATCAGGCGCGCCAGCTCGCGATGGTTCTCTCCCGGCCCGACACGGGGGGGCCGCCGCGGCCGCCCCCGGGCCCCGCTGAACGCGCGCCGCGTCCGGGCGTGGATGACGGTTCTCCCGGGCACGTGAACCGGGTAAGGCACGGGGCAGGAGGCTCCCGTGTCCAACGCGCTCGAATCCCTCACTGTTGATGCCGAAGGCCTGGCGCTGCATGTCCGGCAGCGCCCCGCGCCCGGCGCGCCCGCCGTGCTCTTCCTGCATGGCTGGCTGGACCATTCCCACAGCTTCGACGCCCTCCTCCCTCACCTGCCCCCAACGTGGCGGCTGGTGCTGCTCGACTTTCGGGGCATGGGCCGCAGCGCCCACGTGGGCCCCGGCGCCACCTACCAGTTCAGCGACCACGCGCTCGACGTGGAGGCCACGTTGGACGGGCTGGGCCTGGACGCGGTGCACCTGGTGGGGCACTCGCTGGGAGGCATCGTCTCCCAGGCCTACGCCGCCGCCCGCCCGAAGCGCGTGAAGAGCGTGACGCTCATCGAAAGCCTGGGCCCCGCTGGCGGGCCCGCGGAAGGGGCCCTGAGCCGACTGCGCAGCGCCCTGGATGACGCGCGCCGCCCGCCCAACCGCAAGCGCTACCCCACCGTGGAGGCCGCCGCCGCGCGGCTGCTGGAGAACAGCCCCACGCTGACGCAAGACGCGGCGCTGTACCTCGCCCGGCACGGGACGGAGCCATGCGAAGGCGGCTTCGCCTTCACCTTCGACCCGCGCCACCGCCGCCGCTTCGGCATGGGTTACGACGAGGCCCAATGGATGGCGCTCCAGGCCGGAATCACCTGCCCGCTGCAACTCATCCTCGCCACCGGCGGGCTGCGCCACGACGAAGCCCTCATGCGCAACCGGACGCAGGCGCTCCAAACCCTCGCCCAGCCACCGCTGCACCTCCCCGGCGGGCACCACGTCCACATGGAGCAGCCCGAAGTGGTCGCGGAGGCGCTCATTCGCTTCATTCGCTGACACCCACCCACATTCCCTCACCGACAGAAGGACGGGAAAGTCTTTCACCCTCCAGAGTATCGCCCTTCCTCTTTGCCCACCTGACGACACCCACCTCACGCCAACCTCCTGAAATCAGGAGGACGCCCCCTTGCTCTCTGGGTTGGTACGCAAATTGATTAGGGAGCAGGCGGCGGATCACGCATCGGGCCCAGCCGGTGGGTGTGGGGAGAAGGGTGGGGAGCGGGAAATGAGGATGGGGCTGACAGGGCGTGGACTCACACTGGCGTTGCTCGTAACCGTCGGGACGGCGTGCCACGAGGGGGTGGAGACCCGCGCGGTGCAGGCCACCGCGGTGGTGGACACGAACCTCCTCGACTTTGGCGACGTGCCCGTGGGCGAGTGGCGGGAGCGGGAGGTCCGCATCCGCAATGTCGGGTACGTGCCCTTCTCCGCCCTGGACGCGCTGGGTCTGGCCAACAACCCCTCCTATGAAGTGGAGCTGGGCGAAGGCGGCGAGCGGGTGATGCCGGGCGAGTCCCACGTGGTGCACGTCCGCTTCCACCCGCTCACCGAAGGCCTGGCGATGGAGACGGTGCACGTCAAGACGGACGCCAACCAGGGCGCGGAAGCCCAGGTGCAGGTGATGGGCATGGGCACGCCCACCCAAATCGGCGTGGAGCCGCCCTTGCTGGACTACGAGACGCTCGAGGTGGACAGCGAGCGCACGCTGGACGTCACGGTGACGAACCCCGTGGACCTGCCGCTGACGCTCACGGTGGCGGGCACGCACGCGGACCCCTTCACCGCGGACACCATCACCATTCCCCCGCTGTCGTCGCGCAAGGTGAGCACCCGGTACCTGCCCCGCGCGCTGGGGAGCATGGGCGCGCGCCTGGAGATTCTCTCCTGCGAGGGCTGCACGCCGTCCACCGTGGAGCTGAAGGGCAACTCGGTGGCCTCCGCCTTCGAGTTCGACCCGGCGCCCGTCCCCTTCGACCTGATTCCGGTGCATGAGCGCACGCAGTCGTACACACGGGCGCGCAACATCACCTGGCGCCCCGTCACCGTCGAGCGGCTGGTGACCAGCGACCATGCCTTCGTGCCAATCTCCCGGCCGGAGGGCTCCTCCGTCGGGCCGGGCGAAGTCGTCGAGATGCAGATGGAGTTCGCGGCGCGCTTCTCCGGTCCCAACGTGGGCGACCTCACGGTGCACTACACGTCCGACAAGGCGCGCGCGTCGCAGGTGATTCTGGACGCGCGCGGCGGCCGGCCCACGCTGGCGGTGACGCCGGTGTCGCTGGACTTCGGCGAGGTGCCGGTGGGCGGCAAGGTGGAGCGCGTCATCCGCATCTCCAACGCGGGCACCAACGGCAACCTCCAGTTCGTCGGCGTGGCGGCGGGCGGCGACAGCCCGCAGTTCAGCGTGGACGTGCCCACGCGCGGCACCGAGGCCTATCCGTGGAGCGGCGGCGTCTGGCCCGTGCTGGAGACGACGCCCGGGCTGCCCATTGCCCCCGGCGCCGACGCGCTGGAGCTGAAGGTCTACTTCGAACCCACCGCGGCGGGCACGTGGACGGCCGCGCTGCGCGTGCGCTCGGATGACATGTTCAACCCGGAGCGCGAAATCATCCTCACCGGCCGCTCGCGAGCCACCGCGCCGTGTGTGTACGAGCTGGTGCCGCAGCCGGTGATGGACTTCGGCAACGTGACGCCGGGCCGGGGCGCGGTGCTGGGCTTCCAGTTCCGCAACCCCGGCAGCGCCGAGTGCGCCGTGAAGGACATCCACATCAGCAATGACGGCGGCGGCGTCTTCTTCATGCCGGGCGGCCGGCTCACCGGCGGCGTGGTGCAGTACGACACGGGCTTTGGCGCCATGGTGGCCTTCCGGCCGCAGGCGGAGGGTGACTTCACCGGCGAGCTGCAGCTGACGGTGAGCAACCCGGCCGCGCCCACGGTGCGGCTGCCCCTCAAGGGCGTGTCCCGGCAGAGCTGCCTGGTGGCGACGCCGGCCTTCGTGGACTTCGGCCCCATCCGCTACGACTGCGCCGCGGCGCCCCGGAAGACGTACGTGGCCAACCGGTGCAGCAGCCCCATCACCGTGACGGGCGCGGACATCGGCAACGGCACCAGCAACCAGTTCTCGCTGGTGACGCCCATGACGGCGCCCGTCACCCTGGCGCCGGGCGAGGGCTTCGAGCTGGAGGTCGGCTACGCGCGCAACGTGCATGGCCAGCACTTCAGCCCGCTGTACCTGCGCACACCCAATGAGCCTTCACCCTTCCTCGTGCCGCTGCTGGCGGAGACGAACCACGAGGGCATCCAGGTGGACCGCTACACGCAGGGCACCGACAGCCAACTGGACGTCCTCTTCGTGGTGTCCAACACCACCACCATGCAGCAGTACCAGGACCGGCTGAAGGCGGCGATTCCACAGTGGCTGCAGCTGGCCCAGACGAACGGCGTGGACGTGCGCGTGGGCGTCACCAGCACGGGCCTGGTGGCCCGGGGCCCCCAGTGCGGCGGCGGCGCCAATGGCGGCGAGGCCGGGCGCCTCTTCCCGGTGGACGGCAGCCGGCCCCGCGTGGTGTCCAGCACCAGCGCCACCGCGGCCGCGGACCTCCAGGCCAACCTGGGCGTGGGCATGTGCCACAACCTGGTGCAGGGCCTGGAGACGATGCGCCAGGCGCTCTCCGCGCCCCTGTCCGAGCAGGTGGACGACTTGCGCACCCCGCAGCCCAATGACGGCAACGCCGGCTTCGTCCGCGCGGCGGCCCGCATGGCGGTGGTGGTGGTGGCCGACGAGGACGACAACTCCGGCTTCGGTCCGGAGAGCTACATCCAGTTCCTCCAGACGCTGAAGGGCACGGGCATGTCCCACCGCAGCCAGCTCTACGGACTGGTGCCCACCGACTCCGGGTGCGCCACCGCGGGCAGCGGCTCGGACCGCTTCACCGCCGTGGCCAACGGCACGGGTGGCCAGGTCGCCAACATCTGCGCCCAGAGCTACGACGGGCTGCTGGAGCAGGTCATCCAGCGCGCCGGAGAGCCGCAGGCGGACTTCCCGCTCACCGCGGCGCCCACGGGCCTGGGGGAGATGGGCGTGCGCGTCCAGGGCCAGCCGGTGCCCGCGACGCAGTGGCTCTACGACGCGGAGCAGAACGCCATCGTCTTCCAGCCCGGGGCCATCCCCCTGGCCGGCCAGTCGGTGGAGGTCCGCTACCGCAGCGTCTGCGCGGCCCCGTAGGCCCGGCGAGGAGGTCCGGGGCCCCCCCGACAAAACATGGAAGTCACGGTGTTACAGGAAATGATGCGCCGTGGACTTCCGTGCCCCCACCCGGCGCGGCTATCGTGGCGGACGTCGTGGAAATATTCGGCCGCTACGAGCTGCTTCGGAAACTCGCCATTGGCGGCATGGGCGCCGTCTACCTCGCCCGGCAGAAGGGGCCGGTGGGGTTCCAGAAGCTGCTGGTGGTGAAGCGGCTGCTGCCCCACCTGTCCGAGGACGACGAGTTCATCGACATGTTCCTGGACGAGGGGCGCATCGCCGCGCACCTCAACCACCCCAACATCGCGCAAATCTACGACTTGGGAGACGTGGACGGGCAGTACTACATCGCCATGGAGTACGTGCATGGCGAGGCCGTGGGTCCCCTGGGCGCCCGGGCCCAGCAGCACGGCATCACGATTCCCCTGGGGCTCAAGTGCCGCATCATCGCGGACGCCGCCGCCGGCCTGGACGCGGCCCACAACGCGCGCAGCCCTTCGGGCCGGAAGCTGGCGCTGATTCACCGGGACGTGTCCCCCCAGAACGTGCTGGTGGGCTTCAACGGCGGCGTGAAGCTCATCGACTTCGGCGTGGCCAAGGCGTCCGGGAAGCTGTCCCAGACGATTGTCGGCACCATCAAGGGCAAGCACGCGTACATGTCCCCGGAGCAGGCCCGGGGTGAGCCGCTGGACTCGCGCTCGGACGTGTTCGGCCTGGGGACGGTGTTCTACGAGCTGCTGACGCAGCAGCGCCTCTTCAAGCGCGAGACGGAGCTGGCCACGCTCAAGGCGGTTGTGGGCACGAAGATTGTCCCCCCGTCGGAGGTGGTGCCAGGGGTTCCCAAGGCGCTGGACGCCATCGTCTTCAAGGCGCTGGCGCGCAAGCGGGATGAGCGCTTCTCCACGGCGGGTGAGCTGCAGCTCGCGTTGGAGGAGTTCCTCCTGACGGAGAAGCTGCACGCGACGACGGCGCACCTGGCGGCCTTCATGCGGGGCATGTACGCGGAGGAGCTGGAAGAGGACCGCTTCGCCACCGAGCCCACCGTCATCAACTTCGACCCGCGTCAGGCGGCCAGGGTCCAGAATGCCCGGCCCGCCGCCCCGACCCGGCCGCCGGCCGCCGCGCCGGGTGCGAAACCCGCCCCGGCGAAGCGGCCTCCACCGAAGGGCCCCGGCGGACAGGGCGACGGCGGCAAGTAGCCCGAGGGCTAGAAGCGCCTCCCGTCCACCTTCATCACCGGCAGGCCGTCCAGTTCCACGCCGTCCAGGCAGCGGACGTTGATGGCGCGCATCTCCTTGCCGTCCGGCATCGTGCCCTTGCCGAAGGAGCGGACCCCGCACGTGCCACAGAACAGGTGGTGGATGGCCTTCTTGCCGAACTGGTAGTCGGTGATGTGCTCGGCGCCTTTCTGGAGGTTGAACTGCTCCGCGGGGGCGAAGGCCAGCAACATGCCCGTCTTGAGACAGATGGAACAGTTACAGGAAACCAGCGGTTGGCTCAGGTCCAGGCTCACGTCGTAACGGACCTGACCACAGTGACAACCACCCTCGTAGCGCTTGGACTCAGACATGCGCGCATCCTGCCCCAACGCGCGCGGGGGGAGCGGCACGAAACGATGACGCCCGGCAGGCGCGGCTACAGGCTGGCCAGCGCCACGCGGTACAGCGCGCGGTAGCCCATGCGCGGCGCGGCTTCGAAGCGCTCCGCGTTGAAGATGTCCTTCAGCAGCGCCTGACCGTCTGGCGACGACTGGAGGCTCAGCAGCGTGGACTCCAGCGCGCTCACCAGCTGCGGCTGCAGCCCCATGGCCACGGGGACACCGTCGTTGGGGGCCTCGTCGGTGTACGCAATCAGCTCGAAGCGCCGGCCGGCGCCCGCGCCCAGCACGTCCTCCACGCCGGTGGCGAACGTCAGCCCCGTGGACGCCGGCGGGCAGAAGACGCTGGTGACGTCCGCCTTGCCGTCCAGCACCGACTCCAGCGCGCCCTGGTACGAGCCCGCGAAGTGCTGCGCGAAGAAGGCCCGCGTCGGCTCCAGGCCCTGCGTCTTGAGGTAGGCGGTGGGCAGCAGGTAGCCCGCCACCGAATCCCGGTCCACCCACGCGGCGGTGGTGCCCTTCAGCCGGTCCACCGTCAGCCCCGCGCCCGCACGGCACACCAGGGCGGACCGGTAGGACGACATGCCCCGGCGCACGCCGCGAACCACCACGCGCACGCCCATGGCCTCCATGCGCGCGCAGACGAAGGGCGGGGCCCAGGCCGCGTCCGCGCGTCCGGAGAGCAAGTCCTTGGCGAGCGTCTCGTAGCTGGACGCGACGCTCACCTCCACCAGCTTGCCCAGGGCGCGCTGGAGGAACGAGGCCAGGCGGTCTGCGCGCTCTCGCGCCGTCTCGCTGCCCAGGGAGGGGGGCAGCCCGAACCGGAAGGAATGCCGGGGCGTCGAGGGGGCTTGCAGGGTCATACGACCCCCCTAACTACCCCTCCCTGCCCAGGCGCGCCACTTCATCGTCGGCCAGGCCGAAGGTGGCCTGGAGCATATCCAGGATTCGCTGCTCGGGATGGCTCGGGGCGCCCCCCGCGTGGGCAATCTTGGTGGCCAGCCGGAAGGCCTTCACCCGCTGGGCGTGCGTCGTCAGGCCGTGGGCCAGCACCTGGAGCCGCTGGGGCAGGCCCTCGGCGGCCAGGGCCGACACGGACTCGCTGACGAAGTTCTGGGCGCGCTCGGGGCTGACGTTCTCGAAGAGGGGGTCCGCCGCGAAGCTCTCCACCAGCGCCCGAGCCTCCGCCTCCTGGAGCTTCCCGTCCGCGGCGCTCACCAGCACCATGACCTCCGCGAACAGGCGCTCCAGCGGCTCGCCCAGCGCCTCCGCCAGGCTGCCGCCGTTCTCGATGACGTCGATGATTTGCGCCACCTCGTCCTCGGAGATGCCCAGCGCGGCCTGGAACGTCTTGAGCAGGCCCAGCTCGTCCCGCGTGGCGCGCTGGTCCGCCAGGGCCACCGCCGCCGCCAGCCCGAAGGCCAGCATCCGGTTCTTGTGGTCCGGCAGCCGGCGCCGCAGCGACGCGAGCACGTCCTCCAGATTCCTGGCCTCCGACAGCCGCGCGGCGCTGGTCTCCACCAGGGCGTTGAGCTCGTCCGGGCGGGTGCCCTCGAACTCCGGGCGCTCCAGCACGCGGCTGAGGAGCGTCTGCATCTCCCGCTGCGAGACGCGCCCGTCGGCCATCGCGGCCAGCAGCATCGCCTCCACCAGTGCGCCGTTGCGGTCGTTCCGCGCCTTCACTGCCTGCTCTCGAGCCATGGGCTGGCGCTCCCTTGAGTGTCCTTCGGTTCGGTCGTCGTAGCCCCTGCCTCGCTGGCGTGCAGCGGGTCGGGGTTGAGCGTCTTGTCCAGCAAATGGCTGGGCCGCACGTTCGCCATGGCGTTGAGGACGCTCTGGCGGACGTTGGGAATCTCCTTGCCCAGCTCCTCCATCAGCCGCTGCATCCGCTTGCGCTGGAGGTTCTCCTGCGTGCCGCACAAATCGCACGGGATGATGGGGAAGGCCATCAACTCCGCGAACTTCGCGATGTCCTTCTCCGGCGCGTAGCACAGCGGGCGGATGACCACGTTGCGCCCGTCATCGCTGCGCAAGAGCGGCGGCATCGCCTTGATGGAGCCGGCGAAGAAGAGGTTGAGCAGCAGCGTGTGGATGAGGTCGTCGCGGTGGTGGCCCAGGGCAATCTTGGTGCACCCCAGCTCCACCGCCGCCGTGTAGAGGATGCCGCGCCGCATGCGCGAGCACACCGAGCACTGCGTCTTCCCCGGAGGCGTCTTCTCCAGGACGATGCTGTAGGTGTCCTCCTTCAACAGCTTGTACGGGTAGCCCTCACGCTGGAAGTACGCCTCCAGCTTGTCCGCTGGGAAGCCGGGGTGACCCTGGTCCAGGTTCACCGCCAGCAACTCGAACTTCACGGGTGCGCGGCGCTGGAGCTCCCGCAGGAGGTGCAGCATCGTGTAGGAGTCCTTGCCTCCGGACACGCCCACCATGATGCGGTCCCCGTCCTCAATGAGGCGGTGGTCCGCGATGGCTCGGCCCATGTGGCCAAGCAAACTCTTTTCCAGGCGCTGGACGTCGTTCATCGGCGCGGCCATCCTAGCGGCGGCCCGGGAAAAAACACCTCAATCCCAAGGCCCGGTCCGCTAGCCTGCCCCCCGCAATGCCGACCTACCCGCAAGGTGCCGTTGACGTAGTAGACGCCTCTGGAGAAGAGCGGGCGACCCGCACGCTGGAAGCCGCGCGCGAAATCGCCGTGGACCTGGAGGCGGACTCCATGCACGCCTTCCGCGCCCGGCTGTGCTTCCTCCAGCTCGCCACCGACGACCAGGTCTTCCTGTTGGACACGCTCCAGCCGGGCGTGGTGCCGGGCATGCTCGCCCCGCTGATGGCCGACCCGGCGCGCACCAAGTTCTTCCACGCCGCCCAGGGCGACCTCCAGTTCCTCGCCGAGGTGGGCGTCCGGGTGCAGGGCCTCTTCGACACCCACCGGGCCGCCACCCTGCTGGGGTGGCCCAAGGTGGGCCTGGCCGACCTCGCCCGGGAACGGCTGGGCGTGGAGCTGCCGAAGGAGCACCAGCAGTCGGACTTCTCCATCCGCCCCCTGCCCCCGGGCATGCGGGAGTACATCGCCAATGACGTGCGCTACCTGTGCGAGCTGGGCCGCCAGGTGCGCGACGCCTGCCGCGAGGCTGACATCCTGGAGGAGGTCCTCCTGGACTGCGACCGCCTGTGCGACGAGGCCGTGGCGCGCCCCGACGTGGGCGCGGACTTCAAGCCCAAGCTGCCCCGCGCCGGGCTGAACCCCACGCAGCTGACGCTGGCCCACGCCATTGCCCACGCCCTGCACCGCAAGCGGCTGGAGTGGGCGGAGCAGGACAACGTCCCCATGGGGCGGATGCTCTCCAACATGGCGCTGGGTGACATCGCGGTGAAGCTGCCCACCAACCCCAAGGAGCTGGCGCGCATGGCCGGCGTGCGGGGCTCCTTCATCCGCACGCACGGGGAGGAGCTCCTGGCCGTGGTGCGAGAGTTGCTGGAGAAGTCGCGCCGGGGCGAGCTGGCCCCGGAGCGCGAGCCCAAGGGCCCCAAGGACGCCAACAAGCGCAAGCGCGAGGAGGCCCTCAAGCTCTTCCGCGTGGAGAAGGCCACCGAGCGAAAGGTGACGCCCAGCGTGGTGCTGACCAACCCGCTGATGGACGCGCTGGCCTCGCAGCCCCCGAAGGACGTGGAGGCGCTGGCGCACGTGCCCTACTTCGGGGAGAAGCGGGCGCGGCTGTACGGCCCCGCGCTCATCGAGCTGCTGGCCACCTACCCCGTCCTCAACGCCTGAAGTGACGTCGGGGCCGCGACCTGCTCGCGGCCCTGACGCCAGTCATGGAGAATGTCCGCCCGCGCGCCCCCTTCGTGCCGCGGCTGGAGCTGCTCCCGGTGCGCTGCCGACACTTCCTCCTCCCGCTGCTCGTCCTCTGCCTCGGCGCCTGTGCGGGCTCGCGGCCCCCGGCCGCCCCCACGCCGTCCGCCCCTGTTCGCCCTGTCACGCGGGCCGCGACACCCGAGGAGGCGGCCCCCGTCCTCACCCCACCGGGCCTGCGGCTGTCCCCGGCCGTGCGGCCCGTGCGGCAGACGGTGACGCTGGAGCTGGACCCGCGGCGGGAGCTGTTCAGCGGGACGACGGACATCGAAATCGAGCTGCCCCAGGCCACGCACGAGGTGTGGCTGCACGGAGAGGAGCTCTCCGTGAAGGACGCGGCCTTCATCGTGGCCGGCGCGCGGGTGAGGACCTCCACGCTGCCCATCGGCGACATGCTCGTCTTCCTCCCGCGTGAGGCGGTGGGCCCCGGCACCGTCATCCTGCGCGTGGCGTACACGGGCCGGGCGCGTGCCCGGGAGAGTTCGGGCGTCTACCGCGAGTTGGACGCGGGGCGCTGGTACACGATGACGCAGTTCCAGCCGCTGGCCGCGCGGCGCGCCTTCCCCTGCTTCGACGAGCCCGCGTTCAAGATTCCCTGGCGGCTCACCCTGCGCGTGCGCGAGGAGGACGGCGCCTTCGCCAACTCACCGGTGGAGGCGGAGACGCACGGGCCGGATGGCTGGAAGACGGTGCGCTTCCAGACGACGCCCCCGCTGCCCTCCTACCTGGTCGCCTTCGCGGTGGGGCCCTTCCAGGCCGTGGACGCGGGCGTCGCGGGCCAGCGCCGCGTGCCGGTGCGGATGCTGGTGCCGCGGGGCCGCGCCGCGGAGACGGCCTGGGCCGCGCGGGCCACGCCCCCGCTGCTGGAGCAGTTGGAGACGTGGTTCGGCACGCCCTACCCCTACGCGAAGCTGGACGTGCTGGCCCTGCCCGGCACGCAGGGGGGCGCCATGGAGCACCCCGGCCTCATCACCTTCAGCGCCCCGCTCATGCTGGGCCCCGTGGAGGGGGACTCCCTGTGGCGCCAGCGCTACTTCGCGCTGACGCAGGCGCACGAGCTGGCCCACCAGTGGTTCGGCAACCTCGTCACGCCCGCGTGGTGGGATGACCTGTGGCTCAACGAGTCCTTCGCGGACTGGCTCGCCTACAAAGTCGTGACGCAGTGGAAGCCCGAGTGGCGCGGAGACGTGCGCCGCGTGGAGGCGCGGGGTGATGCCCTGGTGGAGGACCGGCTCGTCAGCGCGCGCAGCGTCCGGCAGCCCATCGAAGTGCCGGGCGACGTCCACTCCGCCTTCGACGGCATCACCTACAACAAGGGCGCCGCGGTGCTGGCCATGTTCGAGTCCTGGGTGGGCCCCGACGTCTTCCAGCAAGGCGTGCGGCGCTACCTGGACGCCCACGCTAAACCGAGGTTCGTGATTCTCGATCAGGTCGGAGAGCAGACGGGCGCGAAGCGAACGGGAAGAAAGAGCAGGGGCACCTCCCGTTCGGCTCTGTGTGCGCAGAAGACCTGAGAGCGAGAAGGCCC
>NZ_JABXEO010000080.1:0-40410 GCF_013372585.1 Myxococcus sp. AM010 | reverse complement strand
CCGTTTTTCCTCCCCCGCTGGAGCGCACGCCATGAACCTGCCCGTCCCGAGCCTGACCGATACCACCCTCGTCGCCGACCTGAAGGCCCGGCTCCGGGACGTGCCGGACTTCCCCAAGCCCGGCATCGTCTTCAAGGACATCACCCCCGTGCTGGCGGACCCGCGCCTGTTCGGCCGCGTCGTCAACGCCATGTCGGCGCCCTTCCGGGGGCAGCACGTCACGAAGGTGGTGGGCGTGGAGGCCCGAGGCTTCCTGCTGGGTGCCCCCATCGCCCTGGCGCTCAACGTGGGCTTCGTGCCCGCGCGCAAGCCGGGGAAGCTGCCGCACCGCTCGGTGGTGGAGCGCTACTCGCTGGAGTACGGCTCCGACGGCGTGGAGATGCACGAGGACGCCATCCTCCAGGGCGAGCGCGTGCTCGTCGTGGATGACGTGCTGGCCACGGGAGGCACGGCGGAGGCCACCGCGAAGCTGGTGTCCCGGCTCGGCGGCGAGCTGGTGGGCTTCAGCTTCCTCCTCAGCCTGGACTTCCTCGAAGGCCCCAACCGGCTGGGGCGCGAGCGCGTGACGACGCTGCTGACCTTCTGAGCGGCGCTTGCAGACGGTGAAGCGCTCCGGCGGCTCCCGCCGGAGCGCGACGCCGCGCTGGGGCTACGGCACGGGCGGGGGGATGAGCGGCAAGCAACCAGGGTAAGCCGGCATGCAGTACGGGAGGTTCGGCCCGGGGCAACACACCTGTGAGCCGCTACACGTTCCGCTCGTCGAGCACTTCGGACGGCAGGGCGCCGAGGTCTGGGTCCGGTATTCATAGACGCAGGTACCGCCATTGCCACAGAGCGAACCCGAGGGAGCCCCCGGCAGACAGAGGCTGATGGCGCTCTCCTGGACGCCCAGGTCCTCGGAGACGGCCGTCTCCAGCTCCGTCCCACCGCAGCCCGCCAGCAGCACGGCGACCGCGAGCACACAGCTCCCCATGAGCGACTTCAGTTGCATGTGAATATCTCCTGCCGGGGTCATCCCGGGAAACGAAGCAGGATAATACGCGAAACATGAAATAACTGAGACAGCGGCCCTCCGCCCGGCCGGATTGGCCCCTGCCGTGTCGCCTGCTGACATGCAGGCCGGGCCTGCGCACCCTCCGACGAGAACCAACCGACGCTTCCACGGAGGGGACGACATGCCGAAAGTACACACCCGCGGCGGCGCCCGCATCCGCTACGACGACGTAGGCCAGGGCGAGCCCGCGCTCCTCTTCATCCCCGAGTGGTGCACTACCCGGGCGAGCTTCCAGAAGCTGCTTCCCCGCTGCTCCGCCTTCCGGCGCGTCTTGTCCGTGGACATTCGCGGGCACGGCGAGTCCGAAGGAGGCGGCGCCGACTTCGACAGCACCACGGTGCTGGAGGACCTGCTCGCCGTCATCGAGGCCAGCGGCGCGCGGCACATCGTCCCCGTGGCCATGTCCCACGCGGGCTGGTGGGCGCTGGAGTTGCGGCGGGCGTTGGGCCCCGCGCGGGTGCCGCGGATGGTGCTCTTGGACTGGATTGCCACGGAGCCCCGCCCGGCCTTCCTCCGCGCCGTGCGAGGACTCCAGACGGAGCGCTGGCGCGAGGTGCGAGACGGCCTGCTCCGGGGCTGGCTGAAGGGGCTCGACGACGACGCCATCCGCCGCTTCGTGCGCGATGACATGGGCGCGTTCGACGAGGCCATGTGGGCCCGCGCCGGGCGGGAGATTGACGCAGCCTACGCCCGCGAGCGCTCTCCACTGCGAGCGCTCGCGACGCTGGAGCCCATGCCGCTCACGATGCACCTGTATGCGCGGCCGGAGTCACACGACTACCTGGCGGCGCAGGTGGACTTCGGCGTGGAGCATCCGGGCTTCCACGTGCTGAAGCTCCCCGCCACCAGCCACTTCCCGGCGCTGGAGGTGCCGGACATGGTGGCCGCGGGCATCGAGGCGCTCGTCTCCGCGCGCGAGGTCGTCATCCACGCGGGCGCCGTTCCGGCCTGAGGCGGCGCGGGGGCTACCGCAACCCCAGGGCTTCCTTCATGCCATCGGTGCGCTCCCGGGCGCGCCGCATGGCGATGCGCCGGAGTTCGGGGTCCACGGGCAGCGGCATCCACGCCAGGTACCGGGCACCGGCGTCGCCGTCCTTGAACTGCCCGCTCGCGACGACCATCGTCCGGTGCTGGAAGGCCTCCTCCCAGGGGGCGCACCCCGACATGGAGAACTTCTGCACGGTGTCGTCCTTCGCTTGCGTCCAGGCGATGCAGGGGAATTCGGAGCAGTCCACCACCACCACGTCGAGCCCCATGCCGCACTCGTTGGCGGCACGGAAGGCCACGCGCTCGAAGCCCTTGGGCGTGAAGGGCTCGGGCAGTTCGGGCAGCTCGGGCGCGAAGGCGAGGGGCCGTTCTTCGGGCGCCGTGTCCTGCTCGGACTTGGGCTCGACCGAGGGAGGCGTGACCGGCGCCAGGAGCCTGCGAAGCACGGTGGCTTCACCTGCCACCGCCGGCGTGGTCGCGTCCCGCTTCGGAGCCTCCGACGGACGAGGTGCGGGGCGCGCGGCGGGTGCGACAGCGGCGGAGGCTTGGACGGAGGCCTCCCCGGCCGACACGGCCGACACCTGCGACGTGACGGAATCACTGCTGAACCAGACCCCGGCGGAGAATGACAAGGCCACGACGAGCCCCAGGAGCGCGAGGCGAAGCAGTTTCATGGCCACACCTCATTCATCGAGCATGAACTTCACGGGGTGCCCCGCCGCGCCGAAGTAGCCCGCGGGCACGTCCTTGCCGGGAACGAGCGTGAGCGCCGCTCCTTTCTTCTTGCGGACCGCGCGCTTCAGGGACGTGGTCTTTCCTGACAGCCCCACGGAGACCTCGTAGCGCCCGGAGTCATTGCGAGTCGCCAGCACACGCAACGTGCCCTTCCAGTCAGGCCAGCGCACA
This sequence comes from Myxococcus sp. AM010, assembly GCF_013372585.1. Taxonomy (NCBI): domain Bacteria; kingdom Pseudomonadati; phylum Myxococcota; class Myxococcia; order Myxococcales; family Myxococcaceae; genus Myxococcus; species Myxococcus sp. AM010. Next base: position 37,463 of record NZ_JABXEO010000080.1, on the reverse strand, counting down.
TGGACCTCGTTTCCGGACTCGGCGCGGAGGGCGGTTGTCCCCCGGCCATCCTGCACCTTCAGGGCGACCATCTTCGCGTCGCAGGAAACAGGCGGGTCATTGGGGCCGCACGGCGGCGGCAGGGCCCCGGCATGCCCAGACAGAGGCCCACCATGACTCCCGTCAGCATCACCCCGCGGCAGCGGCGGGCGGTTCGTGTCATGCGCCCCACGCTAGCAGCGGCCCCCAGGGGCAGGTGGGGTTGACGCCCAGCTCTACCCTGCCTATAAGTTGGTCAACCAACCAATAAACAGGTCGCCATGCCCCGTCCATCCAACACCGAGGAGCGCCGTCAGCAGATTGTCGCGGGCCTGCTGAAGGTCATGTCGGAGCGCGGCTACGAGCGCGCCTCCGTGGGTGAAATCGCGAAGGCGGCGGGGTTGGGTCCAGGGCTGGTGCACTACCACTTCAGCGGCAAGCAGGAGATTCTCCTCACGCTGGTGGAGCAGCTCGCGGCGCGGGCGCGGCAGCGGGTGGCGGCGCGGCTGGAGCGGGTGAAGGGCCCGGACGCCCGAGCTCGCGTGGAGGCCTTCGTGGAGGCCTTCCTCGCCACGGGCGACGACGCGGCACCAGCGGCCGTCGCGAGCTGGGTCACCATCAGCGCGGAGGCCATCCGTCAGCCCGAAGTCCAAGCCGTCTACGAGCAGGTGGTGCGCGCCGACCTGGAGCACCTGACGTCGCTCGTCGCCGCCGTGGTGGGGCGGCGCAAGGCGCCCGCGCTGGCGGCCGGGCTGTTCGCCGCCGTGCAGGGCTACTTCGTGCTCGCCGCCAGTGTCCCGGGGTTGGTCCCCGCGGGCTCCGCCGCCAGCACGGTGAAGCGCATGGCCGCGGGGCTGCTGGACTCGGCCGGCGCGAAGGAGGACGCATGAGGACGGCCACGAAGCTGGGGCTCCTCTCCAGCCTCTACCTGTCGCAGGGGCTCCCCTTCGGCTTCTTCACCCAGGCCCTGCCCGTGCTGCTGCGCCACCAGGGCCTGTCGTTGCCCTCCATCGGCCTGGCGCACCTGCTGGCGCTGCCCTGGGCGCTCAAGTTCCTCTGGGCCCCGCCCATGGACCGGCACGGCTCGGCGAGGTGGGGCCGGCGCCGCGGCTACATCCTGCCGCTGCAGTGCCTGTCGTCGGGGCTCCTGCTGGCGCTCGCGCTCCCTGAAGGCGGCATGGACACGCGGCTGCTGATGGCCGCGGTGCTGGGCATCAACCTCCTGGCCGCCACGCAGGACGTGGCCACCGACGGGCTGGCGGTGGAGTTGCTCGCGCCGTCCGAGCGCGGCTGGGGCAACGGCGTCCAGGTGGCGGCCTATCGCGTCGGGATGATTCTGGGCGGAGGCGTGATGCTCGCCGTCTTCGACGCGGTGGGCTGGCGCCCCACGTTCCTCGCGCTGGGCGCGCTGCTGCTCCTGGCCACCGTGCCCATCGCCCTCTTCCGCGAGCCCCCCACCGCGCCTCCGCCCGCGCAGAGCCTGGGCCTGTGGTGGTGGCTGAAGCGGCCAGGGGCCGGCGCGTGGCTCACGCTGCTCGTCGTCTACAAGGCGGGGGAAGCCCTGGCCACCGGGATGCTGCGCACCTTCCTGGTCGACGCGGGCCTGTCGCTGACGGCCATCGGCTGGATGCTCGGCGGCGTGGGCTTCACCGCGGGCCTGGTGGGCGCGCTGCTGGGAGGCGGCCTGGTGGTGCGGCTCGGGCGGCGGCGGGCGCTGCTCGTCTTCGGAGTCCTCCAGGCCGGCGCGGTGCTGCTGTACGCCCTGGTGGCCCATGGCGCCACGTCCCTGCCCCTGCTCACCCTCGTCTGCGCCGTCGAGCACGTGGCCAGCGGCATGGCCACCGCGGCCGTCTTCACCGCGATGATGGACGCCTGCCGGCCGGAGCACGCCGCCACGGACTACACCGTGCAGGCCTCCCTGGTGGTGCTGGCCACGGGCGCCGCCGCCGCGCTGAGTGGCTTCAGCGCCCAGGCCCTTGGCTACGCCGGCCACTTCATGCTGGCCGCGTTCCTGTGCGCGGCGGGCACGCTGTACGCCGCCCTCACCTTCCACCCGCCCCGGAGCCTGGCCTCCGAGGCCGCTCCCGAGGTGTCGTGATGACCATCGCCGTCTACGCCGGCAGCTTCGACCCCGTCACCGCCGGCCACATGTCCGTTGTCCGGCAGGCGGCCCGCCTCTTTGGCCACGTCGTCGTGGTGGTGGCCGTCAACCCGGACAAGGAGAGCCTGCTGTCCGCCGACGAGCGCGTGGCCCTCCTGCGCGAAGCCGTGGCGCACCATCCCAACGTCACCGTGGCCCGCACGCAGGGGCTCATCGTCGACTTCGCGCGGGACATCGGCGCCAGCGTCCTGCTGCGCGGCGTGCGCGGCGCCACGGACGCCCAGTTCGAGACGACGCTGGCGCAGAACAACCGCGCGCTGGCGCCCGAGCTGTCCACCCTCTTCCTTCCCGCCGAAGCCCACCTGGCCGAGGTGAGCAGCAGCGGACTCAAAGCGCGCGTGGCGCGCGGCGAGGACGTTTCCGCCTTCTGTCCACCGGCCGTCGCGGCGAAGCTTCGGGAGCGACTCGACCCTTCCCTCCGGAGCCTGCCTTGAGCCTGTCCTTCCTCACCCTTGGCATCGGCGACGCCTTCTCCGCCCTGCGCTATTCGTCCTGCTTCGCCGTGGAGGCGGAGGACCAGGTCCTGCTGGTGGACTGCCCGCACCCCATCCGGAAGATGATGCGCGAGGCGTCCGAGTCCTCCGGCGTGCCCCTGGACGCGGACCGCGTCAGCGCCGTGGCCCTCACCCACCTGCACGCGGACCACGCGTCGGGCCTGGAGAGCCTGGGCTACTTCTCCTTCTTCGTGCTGCAGCGGAAGCTGGAGGTGCTGGCCCACCCCGCCGTCGCGGACCGGCTGTGGGAGGGCAACCTGGCCGCGGGCATGGAGTGCCTCATCGAGCGACGCGGGGAGGCGCCGAACGACAAGCACTTCGAGGACTACTTCGACCACACGCCGCTCTCCACGGAGACCGCCGTGCGGCACGGGCCCTTCCTCATCGAGAGCCGGATGACGTACCACCACGTCCCCACCACCGCGCTGCGCATCCACGCGGGGGGGCGCTGCCTGGGGTACAGCGCGGACACCGCCTACGATGAGGGCCTCATCGACTGGCTCTCCAAGGCGGACCTCATCATCCACGAGACGAACTACGGCGTGCACACGCCCTACGAGAAGCTGGCGGCGCTGCCCGCCGAGCTGCGCGCCCGGATGCGGCTCATCCACTACCCGGATGACTTCGACACCAGCGCGAGCGTCATCGAACCGCTCGCGCAGGGCCGGCGCTACAACGTCTGAGGCGCGAACAGACGCCCGGGAGACTCCACCCCGGGCGCCCGGCGCCGCCAGGCGCTACTGCGAGAAGATGACCAGCGAGTAGGGGCCGATGGCGAACGACGCGTTGTGCGACAGGCCGTCCTTCGCGCCGCTGTAGGCCACGGTGTCAATCGACGCCGTGTTGCCGAAGTCGCCCGAGTACCCGTTCCAGTCGCTGTTGAAGCGCGTGTACCACATGCCCCCGCGCGGGAAGCCGATGTTGTAGCTGGGGAAGTACGTGCCGCTGAAGTTGGCGACGATGACGACGTCATCCCCGGGCCCGCCGCTCTCCCAGCGGTGGTACGCAATCACCTTGCCGCTGTTGTTGACGTGGTGGACGTTGACGTTGCCGCCGCGCAGGCCGCGCGTGTTGTTGAACCAGTTGCGGCGCAGGCGGATGAGGTCGCGGTACAGCGTCCGGATGCCGCCGTAGGTGCTGTTCTTCCCCCAGTCCACCGGGTCCGTGTCCTGGAAGTAGCCGTCCTCGAGGAACTCCTGGCCCTGGAAGATCATCGGGATGCCGGGCGAGGTGAAGACGACGCCCGCCGCCAGCGTGGAGCGCTTCTTGGCGGCCCAGCTTCCCGCGTTGCCCGGCCAGATCTCCTCCGGGACGCGCGCCTTGCCGTTGGCCACCTCGTCGTGGCTCTCCGAGTAGATGACGCGCGCGGTGTGCCGCCCGCTGTAGCGCTGGGTGATGGCGGTGCGCACCGCGTTCATGTCACGGCCGCTGTCGTTCGGCGCGATGACCGCCGCGCGGATGGCGTGCACGAAGTCGCCGCCCCACTGCGAGTCGAAGTCCGCGCCGCCCGCGGTGTCGGACGAGGAGCCGTTGGTGATGGAGTCACCGCCGCCGAAGTCCTCGGCGATGCTGATCTTCCAGGGCTGCGTGGAGTTGATTTCCCGGTTGATGGAGCGGAACACGCGCCACGCGTCGGGGATGGCGGTGGCGTCGCTGCCATTCTGCGTGCGCATGTACTTGGTGGCGTCCCAGCGCAGACCGTCACCACGGAAGTTGTGGAGCAGGTTCATCATCGAGTCGCGGATGTACGCGCGCACCTCGGGGCGGCCGTAGTCCGGACGCGTGTCCCCCCACGGCGTGCTCTTGCGGGAGTCGTTGTAGAAGTACTCGCCGCCCGAGCCGAGGCAGTCGCCGCTGTAGCACCACATGGGCAGGTCGCTGGGGCCATAGTGGTTGTGCACCACGTCGAAGATGACGCCGATGCCGCGCATGTGCGCCTCGTCCACGAAGCGCTTCATGTCGTTGGGGTGGCCGTAGGCGCTCTCCGGCGCGAACGGGAAGGCCGCGTTGTAGCCCCAGGAGAAGTCACCGGCGAACTCGTACGCGGGCATGACCTTGACCATGTTCGCGCCCAAATCCCGGACGTGGTCGAGCCTGGCGATCGCGCTGTTCCAGTTGCCGGGGCCCCAGCCGGGCGAATCATTGAACGTGCCGACGTGCAGCTCGTAGATGATCATCTCGTTGAAGGCCGGCGTGCTGAACTGCTGCGCGTTCCACCAGTACTCGCCGTGGTCGTAGATGATGCTGGAGCCGGTGGAGTTCTCCTGCCACGCCGAGCGAGGGTCCGCCCGCCACGCGTCGCTGCCCCACTGGTTGCGGGTGATGAACTTGTACTTCTGGCCCTTCACCGCGCCCGCCACGTCGCCGGAGAAGTTGCCGTTGAACTCGTTGCCCAGCTCAATCCAGGTGCCCCAACCATTGAAATCACCGGAGACGAACACCCGGCTCGCCAGCGGTGCCCAGGTCCGGAACGTGGTGCCCCCCGCATAGACGGTGGCGCCCATGCCGGGCCGCGTGGACGAGCTGAGCTGCTGGCTGATGACGGCCGTCTCTTCCGTCGAACCCTGCTGCGCTTCGAACGCGGACTCCCCGCAGCCGGCCATCAGACCGGCCAGCAGGAGCGCGCCCCACCTGTTGCAGTGCATCATGGATGACAACCTCCCTTGGTCAGGGAGCGTCCTAGCAACCGGCGTGAATCCAGCGCAAACGGCTCTACCCGGAATCTGTAACTTTCCACCATACCGAGTCGCGTTGGATGTATCAGTCGGGACACCCGGGTCGCTGTGTGACACGGCGCGTGAAGTCCCCGGTGCTCGCCATCCACGCCTGAGTGCGATAGGCCCCGCACGTTGCGCCCCACCCAGGGAGCGCGCTGGGGAGAGCGACGCACGATGACGAAGAAGACCGCGCTGGCCCGACGTGAGGCCCTGCTCGCGTTGGCCGCCGTCCTTGCCAGCGGATGCGCCACGAGCGCCCCTTCCCCTACACCCACGCAGCCCTCCGGCACGGTGCGCCTGACGCTCCTGCACCTGGCGGACGTCTATCAGGTGCAGGCCGTCGAGGGAGGACGGGGAGGGATGGCCCGCGCCGCCACGCTGCGCAAGCAGGTGCTTCGCGAGACGCCCCACGTCCTGACGGTGATGGGGGGCGACACGCTGTCTCCGTCCGTGGAGTCGCTGGTGGAGGTGGACGGCAAGGCGCTCAAGGGGCGGCACATGGTGGACGCGTGGAATGCGTTCGGCCTGGACTACGCGGTGCTGGGCAACCACGAGTTCGACTTCGGCGACGACGTGCTGCGCGAGCGCATCCGCGAGTCCCGCTTCACGTGGCTTGGGGCCAACGTGCGGGACGCGAAGTCGGGGGGGCTCTTCGCGGGCGTGCGGGCCTCCGCGGTGCGCGAGCTGGGTGGCATCCAGCTGGGCCTCTTCGGCGTGGTGCTCCAGGAGACGAAGGGCACCACCAAGGCCGGCAAGGACACGCTCTTCGGGGACGTCTGCGAGGCGGCCCAAGGCGCGGTGGCGAAGCTGCGCGAGGCCGGCGCCCAGGTGGTGGTGGCCCTCACCCACCTGACGGCGGACCAGGACCGGGCGCTCGCCCGCTGCGTCAGGGTGGACGCGGTGCTGGGGGGGCATGACCACGAGGCGCTGGAGGACCGAAGCACGGGCACGCCCATCTTCAAGGTAGCGGCGGACGCGGTGGACCTGGGCAGGCTCACGCTGGACGTGGACGCGGCGACGGCCACGGTGCGCCAGGTGACGTGGCAGACGCTGCCGGTGACGCGCCAGGTGCCGGAGGACGCGGCCTTCAACGCGGCGATGCAGCCCTACGCCGCGCTGTTCAACCGGCTGTCCGAGCGCGTGGGCCGCACCCCGGTGGCGCTGGAGGCGCGGTCCGCGCTGGTGCGCACGCAGGAGACGAACCTGGGCTCGTTCGTCGCGGATGCCTTCCGCGCGGCGGCCGGGGCGGACGTGGCGCTGGTCAACGCCGGGGCGCTGCGCGCGGACGCGGTGCTGCCCGCGGGCGGGGTGACGCGGCGGGATTTGCACGCCATCTTCCCCTACGCCGATGAGCTGGTGGTGCTGGAGGTGAAGGGCGACACGCTGCGCGCGGCGCTGGAGAACGGCGTCAGCCTCAGCCGCGAGGACTCACGCCCGGGCCGCTTTCCGCAGGTGTCCGGGCTGGCGTTCACCTTTGATTCGGACCGGCCCGCCGGACAGCGGGTGCTGGGCGTGAAGGTGGGCGGCAAGCCGCTGGACACCGCGGCCACGTACCGGCTGGCCACGCTGAGCTTCCTCGCCAGCGGCAAGGACGGCTACGACATGCTGAAGAACCAGCCGTCCACACCGGCCAGGGTGACGGGCAACTCGCCGCTGGACGTGCTGGCGGAGGCGTTCCGCACCGGCACGCCGTCACCGCATGCCCAGGCGGATGGCCGCATCTCCCGGCTTGGCACCGGCGCGCTGGCGCCTGACGCGCGTCAGCCGCGCGCGCCGCTGAAGTAGGACGGGCGCGGCGCTCAAGGCGCCGTCCAGCCTCGCACGCGATACACCGCGCGCCCCGCCAGCTCGCGCAGGGCGTCGGTGCTCAGGTTGAGCGCCCCTGCCCTCGGCAACCAGCTCATTCGCCGCAGCGGCGTCTTCGACGCCCGGGAGTCCACCGGCAACAGGTCCGGCCGCAGCCCCACCGCCGCGAAGCACCCCGCGGCGCGCGGCATGTGCGCGGCGCTCGTCACCAGCAGCAGGGACTTCCACCCGCGCTCCTGGATGATGCGCGCCGACTCCACCGCGTTCTCCCGCGTATTGCGGCTGCGCCCCTCCGTGACGATGCGCCCCTCCGGAATGCCCCACTGCTGGAGCTGCCGGCGCAGCACGTCCGCCTCCACCACCGCCTCGGGCCTCGGGTCCAGCGAACCGCCGGAGAGGAGCACCTGCCGCGCCCGGCCTTCGCGCAGCAGCTCGAAGCCCCGCAGCACCCGCTCCACCGCCGCGTTGTACTCCGGCACGCCGGTGCGCTCCGTGGCGGATGGATCCAACCCGCCCCCCAGGACGATGACGGCGTCATACGGGGTGCCCGGCTGGAAGGTCCGCGCCGCCCCCGCCTCCGTCGCCCGCATCAGCCCCATGGCCACCGGTTCAATGGAGAAGGCGTACAGCACGCCCCCGCCCAGCACGCTCAGCACCCGCGACAGCCGCTCACGGCGCCGCCGCAGCCCCCAGGCCGCCAGCCACAGCAGCAGCGCCCAGGAGAGCGGCGCCAGCAGCAGGTCCAACACCTTCGACAGGAACAGGAACACGGCGCCCGGCGCCCCTCAGCGCTCGCCCCAGTGGAGCTTCTGCCGGAGGATGGAGAAGTAGGCCACCTTCGGGTTGCGCACCAGGTTCACCCGGTTGGGCGAGCGCACCACCTCGATGCAGTCCCCGCCCTGGAGCCCGTGGCCCGTCTGCCCGTCAATGGTCAGGTACGTGTCCGCCGTCTCACTGCGCAGCGTCACCCGGATGGTCCGGTCCGCCGGCACGACGATGGAGCGCTGCGTGAGCGCATGCGAACAGATGGGCGACAGCACGGTGCAGTCCACGGACGGATGGACGATGGGCCCGCCCGCCGACAGCGAGTACGCCGTGGAGCCGGTGGGCGTGGCCAGGATGACGCCGTCCGACTTGTAGGTCGTAATCGGCACCCCGTCGATGGCCGTCTCGTGGTCCGCGATGCGCGCCAGCGCGCCCTTGTTGATGACCACGTCATTGAGGACCTCGTCCTCGATGAGCACCCTGCCGCCGCGCAGCAGCCGGCAGGTGAGCTTCATCCGGGAGTCCACCTGGGAGCGCCCCGCGAGCACCTGGTCCAGCATGGGGTACAGCTCTTCCACCGGGACTTCCGTCATGAAGCCCAGGCTGCCCAGGTTGACGCCCAGAATGGGGACCCCGCGGCCGCCCAGCAGGCGCGCCGCGTAGATGAGCGTGCCGTCACCGCCCAGCACCACCATCAGGTCCGCCCGGGCCACCAGCTCCCGGTCATCCACCCGCGGCCAGCCCAGCTCATGGGCCAGCGAGCGGTCCGCCAGCACCGTCAGGTGGGGGTACCGCTCACGGATTTGAGCCGCGAGCGCTGCCGCCTCGGGCTTGTCCCTCTTCGCGACGATTGCCAGGGTCTGCACGCAACCCCGTCTTCTAGTCCAGGAGGGCCCCGGGCGGGCATTGGAAACGCCCGGGTGCCCGCCGGCTGACACACGTCAGGACGCGGCTTCCAGCGCCTCGCCGTCGTCCTGGGAGGCCACGCGGGGCTTCATGGACCGGCCGGCCACCTCGTACTGCTTGAGCAGACGGCGGAAGTTGGAGCGGTCCACGCCCGCCGCGCGCGCGGCGCTGGAGACGTTCTGGTTGTTCTTCTCCAGCAGCGCGGACAGGTACCGGCGCTCGAAGGCGCGCATCGCCAGGCGCTTGGCCTGGGCGTAGGGCAGGTGTGCCAGGCTGAACACCTCCACCGTGGAGTCCGGCTGGGGCGCGGACTGGAAGCCCGGCGGCAGGTCCTCCACGTCGATGACCTCGTTGCCCGTCAGCACCACCGCGCGCTCGATGACGCTCTCCAGCTCGCGCACGTTGCCCGTCCACCGGTTGCAGGTGAGGGCCTCCATGGCGCGCGGGGAGATGCCCGTCACCTTCTTGTCCGCCTTGGAGGCGTAGACCTTCAGGAAGTGGTGCGCCAGCAGGGGCACGTCCTCGGGCCTGTCCCGCAGGGGCGGCAGGTCGATGGTGATGACGTTGAGGCGGTAGAAGAGGTCCTCGCGGAACTTGCCCTGCTCCTTGGCGCGGGACAGGTCCACGTGGGTGGCGGCGATGACGCGCACGTCCACCTTCACCGGCTCGTTGGCGCCCACGCGTTTGACTTCACCCTCCTGGAGCACGCGCAGCAGGCGGACCTGGGTGGCCGGGGGCACGTCGCCAATTTCATCCAGGAAGATGGTGCCGCCGTCGGCCGCCTCGAAGAGGCCCTTCTTGTTGCCGGTGGCGCCAGTGAAGCTGCCCTTCACGTGGCCGAAGAGCTCGCTCTCCAGCAGCGTCTCCGTCAGCGCCGAACAGTTGACGGCCACGAAGGGCTTGTCCTTGCGCGCGCTGCGGTAGTGGATGGCGCGGGCCACCAGCTCCTTGCCGGTGCCGCTCTCACCCTGGATGAGCACCGTGGCCGTGGAGTGGCTCACCGTCTCCACCAGCTTGAAGACGGAGCGCATCTGCGTGGACTGGCCGATGAGGTCCTCGAACTGGCTGCGGACCGTGAGGGCCTCCTCCAGCGCGCGGGTGCGGTCCTTGAGCGCCTTGCGCTCGGCCGCCTTGGCCACCGTGAGGCTGACCTCGTCGATGTTCTCGAAGGGCTTGGTGAGGTAGTCGTACGCGCCCGCCTTCACCGCCTCCACCGCCGTCTCCACGGTGGCGAAGGCAGTCATCATGATGACCTCCACGTCCGGGCGGTCGGCCTTGATGCCGCGCAAGAGGTCCATGCCGGACAGGTTGGGCATCTTGATGTCGAGGACGACCACGTCGATGGTGGGGTCCTTGGCCGCCGTCAGGCCCTCCACCGCGTCGTCAATGGCCACCACCGGGTGGCCCTCGCGCTGGAGAATCTGCGTCACGGCCTTGAGGACGACGGAGTCGTCATCCACGACGAGGACTTTGGCGCGCTTGACTTGGTTCACGGCAACCTCTCCAACTGCAGGGGGATGGGCAGAAAAACGGTGAAGCAGGAGCCTTCGCCGACCTGGGTGTCCACGTGGAAGCTGCCCGCGTGGTCCTGGACGATGCGGTAGGCAATGGAGAGCCCCAGGCCGGTGCCTTCACCCGGGGCCTTGGTGGTGAACGACGGCTCGAAGATGCGAGGCAGGTGCTTCTGCTCGATGCCCGTGCCGGTGTCCGTCACCGCGAAGAAGCAGCGGTCGCCTTCGCGACCCGTCACCAGCTTCAGCTTGCCCTCACGCGTGGGCAGCGACTGGAGGCCGTTCTGCAGCAGGTTGAGCACCACCTGCGCGAGCTGGCCGGGATCGCCGTACACCTGGGGAAGGCCGTCCGCGAGCCCCAGCGACAGCTCCACCGTGGGCATGGACTTGAGCTGCGCGCGGAACAGCACCGCCGCGTCCTCCACGCACTTGGAGAGGTCGAAGGGCCGCCGGTCCTCCACGCGGCTGTGGCGGCTGAACTTGAGCAGGCTCTCCACGATGCGCTTGCAGCGCAGCGCGCTCTCCTCGATGAGGCCCAGCGACTCCAGGTCCGCCTTGCTGCGGCCCGCGTCACGCGACATCAGCTGCGCGAAGGCGAGGATGCCGCCCAGCGGGTTGTTGATTTCGTGCGCCACCCCGCCGGCGAGCTGGCCCACCGCGGCCATCTTCTCCGTCTCGATGAGCCGCCGCGTCATCGACTGCTCCTCGGTGACGTCCCGGTAGGTGCAGACGACGCGCTCGTCCCCCGTCATGGGGTAGGCGGCCACCACGAAGGTGCGCCCACCCTGGCGGACCTCACCGCGCGCGCCCTTGCCGCTCTCCACCGCCGCCGGCAGCGGGCAGCCCGTGCAGGGCTCGTTGCGGCCGAAGAGGTAGCGGTAGCACGTCGTGTCGGAGGGAATCTCCTCGATGGAGCGCCCCGCCACGTCCGCGTACGCGAGGTTCGCCCGCCGCACCGCGAAGTCCCGCGCGCGCACCACGCACAGCGGCGTCTCCATGCAGTCGAAGGACAGCTCCCACTCGCGCTTGGCCTGGCTGAGCATGCGCGTGCGCTGGGCGACGCGCTCCTCCAGGTCCGCGTTGAGCAGCTTCAGCTCCGCGTTCTGCGCCTGCGTCACCGTGTAGAGCCGCTCGTTCTCCGCCTGGAGCGCGTACTGCTCGAAGGCGCTCTTCACCGTCAGCACCAGGTGGCTGTCGTTCCAGGGCTTGGAGATGAAGCGGAAGATCTCCGACCGGTTGATGGCCTCTTCGATGGCCTGCTGGTCCGCCTGGCCCGTCAGCATGATGCGCTGGGCCCGCGGCTCCTGCTGCTTCACCCGGGTCAGGAAATCGACGCCATTCATCCCCGGCATGCGGAAATCGGAGATGACGACCTCGGGGTGGAACGCCTCCACCGCCCGCAGGCCCTGCTCGGCGTCCGTCGCCGTCTCGATGTCCCAGTCACCGCGGCGCAGCACCCGGCGGATGGACTTGAGGATGTTCTCCTCGTCGTCGACCAGGAGCAGCCGCCCTCGTGGCGATTCGGCCGGCTGGCCGTGGACATGTGCGGCTTGAGAACCCATGAATTGTTTCCGCCCCTGGACAAGTGCAATGGCCCTGCCAGCAGGAACTCCCTGCCCAACAGTCTGGAATCACGGGCCTTGACATTTCCCTGGCGCGAAACAACAACGGGTCTCATTAGACCCATCCCCACCAAATGGGTCAATATGGACCCCGGGTCTTTGACCCGGGCTAGGTTCCGAGCGGACCGACCGGGAGCTGGGGATGGAGGCAGATGCGATCCCTGCCATCCCGTTTGGCCTGGTAGAGGGCCTCGTCGGCCGTCAGGAGCAGCTGCTCCGGGGTGAGGACGGTGCGGTGAGGGAAGCTGGAAACCCCAAATGAGGCGGTGACTTGCAGGCCGTCCTCCACCTCCAGCCGCAGGGCGCGGAGCTCGCGGCGGACACGCTCGGCGACGGTGAGCGCCCCGGTGAGGTGGGTGCGGGGCAGCAGCACCGCGAACTCCTCTCCGCCATAGCGGGCCACCAGGTCCGTCTCGCGCACGCCCCGGGTGAGCGCGGCGGCCACCTCGCGCAGCACGCCGTCGCCCGCGGAGTGGCCGTACTTGTCGTTGATTTCCTTGAAGTAATCCAAGTCCAGCAGGATGAGCGCCAGGGCGTCGTCGTAACGCTGGGCGCGGCGGAACTCCTCCCTCAGCCGCTCCTGGAAATGCCGGTGGTTGTGGACGCCCGTGAGGCCGTCCGTCGACGACAGCCGCTGCAGCTCGCTCACCTGGGCGGCGAGCGCCTCCATCCGGGTCTGCGCGGACAGGGCGCGATGCACCCGGGCCACCAGTTCATCCGGCGCCCATGGGTCAAACATGACTTCAGCACCACGACGAAGGGCCTCCAGCCAGAGGTTCCTGGGCTCGGGTGGGGTCAGGAGCACCACGGGGGGACCCACCAGGCCTTCCCCGGGTATCAGGCGTTCGAGCAGGTCCAGGCTGGCCTGGGCGTCCGCGTCCGGGCAGAGCACCACCAGCGAGACCTCCCGCGCCAACCTCGGCACCTCCGGGCCGTGGGCGGTGATTCGGAGGGCGAACTCCTCCGGGCCCAGCGCGCGGGCCAACCGAGGCAACGTCGACTGCGAGTCGTCCACTACCAGCAGGGTGAAGGGCCTGGAGTTCACAGTGTCCCCGCAAAATGATGATTTCACGGTAGCACAGGCCTGCGGCGGAGTGCGACCCCTGCCATTGGATAAAAACAGGATTCTCTGCTAGCGAGCCGCCAACTCCGCAGGTCCGTCCGCCGAGGTCCCCCGTGGCCCAATACCCGAGCATCAGCCTGTTCTTCCCGGCCTGGAACGAAGAGGACTACGTCGAGCGTGCCGTCAGCCGGGCGCTGGAGGTCCTCCCGGCGCTGACGGACGACTTCGAAATCATCGTCGTCAACGACGCGTCCACGGACCGCACCCGTGACGTCTGTGAGGCGCTGGCCCTGAAGGTTCCCCAGCTTCGTGTCATCCACCACCCCGTGAATCTGAAGCTGGGTGGCGCCATGCGCACGGGGCTGGCGGCGTCGACGAAGGACATCGTCGTGTACTCCGATGTGGACCTGCCCTGGGACATGCGCGAGCTGGAGCGGGCGCTGCACCTGATGTCGTACCTGGAGGCGGACATGATTTGCGCCTTCCGGTTCGACCGCACGAGCGAGGGCCCCAAGCGCATCGTCTACTCGTTCGTCTACAACCTGCTCATCCGGTCGCTGTTCGACATCCAAATCAAGGACGTCAACTTCAGCTTCAAGGTGATGCACCGCCGCGTGCTGGAGGCCATGGAGCTGCACAGCCAGGGCTCCTTCATCGACGCGGAGCTCGTGGTGAAGGCCATCCGCCAGGGCTTCCGCGTGTTCCAGATGGGCGTGGACTACTTCCCGCGCACGCGCGGCGTGTCCACGCTGGCCTCGCCCTCCGTCATCGCGAAGATGGTGCGCGAGCTGATGCGGCTCTACCCGAAGATGCGCGCGCCGCAGCCGCCGGTACATCCGGTGCGCCTGCCACCCTCCGTTCAGCAGCTCCACGCGGCGGCGCCGGGCCGCGCGGCGCGAGGCTGAGCCCTTCGCATGACGCGCCCCCTCACGCGCCTGGTGGTGAACGCGGACGACCTGGGGCTCCACGCCTCACTGGACGCGGGCATCCTCCGCGCGCACCGCGACGGCATCGTCACCAGCGCCACGCTGCTGGCCACGGGCCCCACCGCGCCCGAGGCCGCCGCCCGCGCGAAGGAGGCGCGGCTCGCGGTGGGACTGCATCTGGCGCTCTCCACGCGGCTGCCTCCCGCGGCGCCCGCGCATGAGGTGCCCACGGTGGCGCCGGACGGCCGGATGCGGGGCGGCTGGGCCGACTTCGCTCGCGCGTGGCTCACCGGACAGGTGCGCCGGGACGAGCTGGCGCGCGAGCTCTCCGCGCAGCTTCAGCGGGCCCGCGCGCTGGGCGTGGCGGTGGACCACCTGGACGGGCACCAGCACCTGCACCTGCTGCCCGGAGTGCGGCCCCTGGTGGAGGAGCTGGCCGCGCGCGAAGGGCTGCCCCTGCGCTGGCCGGACGCGCTCCCCCGCCCTCGCTGGTTGAAGGCGCCGGGCCCCGCGCTGAAGGCCACGGTGCTGGCCGTGCTCGCACACGCCGCGCCTCGGGCGCCCCAGGGCGTGCGCCGGGTGAGCGCGGGCGGCGTCTTCGAGGCGGGGATGCTGGACGAGGCCGCCCTGCTCGCGGTGGTGGACGCGCTGCCCGCGGGCGACTTCGAGCTGGGGTGTCACCCGGGTGAAGGCACGCCGCACGTCTCCGAAGACCCGGCGTGGCGCTACGGCTGGGAAGCGGAGCTGGCTGCATTGACCAGCACGCGCGTCGCGTCGCGGCTACGTGAGCGCGGCATCGAGCTTCACAGCTATGGGACGCTGTTCTCCGCCTCGGCCGAAGAGTGACAGCGCGGCGTTCAGCGCCACGGCGATGAAACGGTGCACTCCGCCTCATCGCGCAGCGCAGGTGAGCGGAGCGCCGGAGTCGCCGCAGCAGGTGAACCATCCGCTCCGGGGGGAGCCGGTCCCTTGGCTCGCTGTTCGGAAATGTCGGGGGTTTGCGCCGCGAAATCTCCCGACATTTCCGAACAGCGAGCTCCTGAGGTGCGCTCCTCCTCGCCCCGAGGAACAAGGCGCGGCGGCGCCCAGCCTCACAGCTACGGCGCCCTGCCCTCCGCCACGTAGAGGACGTGCGGCGTGGTGTAGCCCTGGCCCAGGTCCACCACCTCACGCACCTCGAAGCCCGCGTCCTCCAGGCAGCGCGTCATCTCCGCGCGAGGCTTCAGCGCCATGCCGCCGCTGGCCTTCGTTCGGCCCAGCAGCGACACCATCACCCACTCCTGCGCCAGCGCCTTGCGGTGCTTCCAGGAGCCGTCTCCCTCCACCTCCTTGAGCAGCAGCCGCCCGCCGGGCTTCAGCAGGCCCCGCACGGTGGAGAGGAACCCGGGCCACCGAGACTCCGGCAGCAGGTACAGCACATCGCACACCACCGCCGCGTCGAAGCGGCCGGGAGCGCCCCGAGCCAGCGTCTCCTCCACGGTGCCTTCCTCGATGCGCACGTTGGGCTGGCCCGCGAGCGCCCGCCGAGCCCAGGCCACCTTGCGCGAGTCCGGGTCCACGCCATGCACGATGCGGCCCGAGTCCTCCAGGGCCAGCAGCGCGGACAGCAGCCCATGCCCACAGCCGATGTCCGCCACGGTGCCGCCCGGCGTGCGCGCGGCCATGGCCAGCAGCGGCGCGGAGAAGGCCCGCGCGTGGACGTGGAAGCGCTCGGCGACGGGCAGCCCGTCGTAGCGAAGGAGGGCCTGTTCGAGGAGTGCGCTCATGAGACGTAGTAGTCCGCGCCGAAGGCCCACGAGAGGACGAGCAGCGACGCGGCGCCCACCGCCAGCGCCCCGCGCAGCAGCAAGGGCCGCTCGCGCAGCAGCATCGCCGCGGTGAGGAAGACGGGGAAGGCGGACAGCAGGTAGCGCCCCATGCCCATGAAGTCCTTGGTGGACCACGCGGGCAGCCCGACGATGGCCAGCACGTAGACGGCGTAGCCCCACCCCAGCAGCTTGCGCGTGGGCCACACCAGCGCCAGCGCCAGCACCGTGAAGAAGGCATGCGCGGCCAGCCGGAGGGCCTCGCGCTTGTCCTGCGGCGCCAGCACGACGCGCTCGAACCAGCTCACCTTCAGCCACGTGTGCCAGCCGGGAATCTGCTCCCAGCCGGGCGCCCCCTGCACCTTCACGAAGGCCACAGGGTCACCGAACTGGTGCCACAGGAAGAGCATGTACGCGCCGAAGCCCAGGCCCGACAGCACCGGCAAGAAGTCCACCGCGCTCCACTTCTCACCTCGCGCGTGCTTCCACTCCAGGCGGCGCACCAGCAGGCCCAGCACCACCGCGGGCGCCACGGGCCGGGCCGCGGTGGCCACCGCCGCGACGAGGATGGCGGGCCCCAGGTGCCCACGCTCCAGCAGCAGGAAGGCCGCCACCACCAGCAGGACGAACAGCGCGTCCGAATACATGGCGCCGTAGAAGAAGAGCGTGAAGGGGTAGCAGGCCATCAGCAGCCCGGCCTTCAGCGCCGTGGCCTCGTCCGTCAGCTTGCGCGCCCAGACGGTGAAGAGCACCAGCGCCAGCGGGCCGCACAGCAGCGTGATGAACACGCCGGACTGGTACACGTTGGGCCCCAGCGACTCCACCGCGCGGATGAGCAGCGGGTACAGCGGGAAGAACGCCACCGAGCTCTGCTGCCCCGGGACGAACTGGTAGCCCTCCTGGGCAATCCGCATGTACCAGCTGGAATCCCAGGCCACCCAGCCCATGGTGAAGTACTCGTCGAGCCGGACGACGGGGTTGTCGGGGTCCTTGTGGAAGAAGCGCCAGGCCCCGGCGGTGGCGGCTGCGCCACAGGCCACGACTGCCGACAGGACGACGAGGGCGATGGTGCGGGACGCGGAGCGTGCCATTCGGCCCGGGAGGCTCGGGCCAGTGACGGCCTCCGGTCAAGCCCGGGAGCCCCTGATATGTGGAGCTCCCGGGTGCGGTCACTGGAATGACTCAGCGCGGGTAGAACGTCTTGCCCGCCTTCACCAACTCCACCAGATGCGGCGCGGGGGCGAAACGCTCCCCGAGCTTGTCGTGGTAGTGCTCCAGCTTGCGCAGCACCTCGGCGGGGCCGCGGCTGTCCACGTAGTGGAAGGGGCCACCGAGGAACGGCGGGAAGCCCAGGCCGAAGATGGCGCCCACGTCGCCGTCACGCGCGCTGCGGAGGATGCCCTCGCCCAGGCAGCGGATGGCCTCGTTGACCATCTGCAGCACCACGCGCTCCGCCATCTCCGCGCGGTCGAAGGAGCGGCGCTCCGTGCCGTGGGGCAACAGGGCGTAGATGGAGCTGTCCACCTCCTGCTTCTTCCCGTCCTCGTACAGGTAGAAGCCCTTCTGCGTCTTGCGGCCCAGGCGGCCGTCGGCCACGACCTTCTCCAGGGCCTTGGGCGCCGCCATGCGCTTGCCGAAGGCGGCCTCCATGATGGGGCCCACCTTCTGCGCCACGTCGATGCCCACCTCGTCCAGGAGGGTAATCGGGCCCACGGGGAAGCCGAACTCGACCAGCGCCCGGTCCAGCTCCGCGATGTCCGCGCCTTCCGCCAGCAGGTACGCCGCCTCATTCATGTACGGCGCGAGGATGCGCGAGGTGTAGAAGCCCGGCCCGTCGTTGACGACGATGACCGTCTTGCCCTGCTTGCGCCCCACCTCCACGCAGGTGGCCGTCACCCAGTCCGCGGTGCCCGCGTGGGTGATGACCTCCAGCAGCGGCATCTTGTGGACCGGGCTGAAGTAATGCATGCCGATGACTTGCGCCGGCCGGCGGCTGCCCTTGGCCAGCTCCGTAATCGGGATGCTGGAGGTGTTGGACGCGAAGATGGTCTGGTCGCCGGTGACGGCCTCCACCTCCGCGATGATGCGGTGCTTGAGCTTGAGGTCCTCGAACACCGCCTCGATGACCAGGTCCGCCGACTTGAAGCCGGCGTAGTCCGTGCCCGCCGTCACCAGGGCCGACTTCGCAGTGGCATCGCGGCGGGTGAGCGAGCGCCGCTTCACGCGCTCATCCAGGATAGACTGCACCTGCTTCATGGCCCGGCCCACGCCCGCGTCGTCCTTGTCCTTCACGCGCACGGGCACGCCCTGGAGCACGCTGGTGACATAGGCGATGCCGCCGCCCATCAGCCCGCCGCCCAGCACCGCCACCTTCTTCACCTCGCGCGGCTTCGCGTCGGGGTTGGCGGTGCCGTTCTCCTTCTTCAGCGCCGTGGTGGCGAAGAAGATTTCAACCAGCCGCTTGGAGACGTCCGACACCACCAGCTCGCCAAAGGCCTTCGCCTCCGCCTCCTGGCCCGCCTTGTGCCCGGACTCCAGGCCCACGCGCACGACTTGAAGCGCCTTCTCCGGCGCGGGGAACTTGCCGCGCGTCTTCTTCAGGAGCTGCTTGCGCGCCTGGTCGAAGAGGACCTTGCGGCCCAGCGGGTTGTCCTCCAGCGCCACCTCCGCCCACAGCTCCTTGTTGGCCAGGCCCTGGATGAAGCCCGCCAGCCCCTTCGCCTTGCCGCTCGCGGCCACACCCTTGAAGCCCTGGCCGTGACGGCGGTCCACCTTCAGCTTCCCTTCGGCCAGCTCCTTCGCGCGCCGCACGGCGATGGCGCGGAGGATGGGCGCCGGCACCACTTCATCCACCACGCCCAGCTTCTTCGCCTTCGCCGGCTTGAGGCTCTTGCCGGTGAGGATGAGGTCCAGCGCCGCCTGCACGCCAATCAGCGCCGGCAGCCGCTGGGTGCCGCCCGCGCCCGGAATCAGGCCCAGCTGCACCTCCGGCAGGCCCAGCGACGTCTTCGGGCTGTCGGTGGCGATGCGGTAGTCACACGCCAGCGCCCACTCCAGGCCGCCGCCCAGACAGGCGCCGTGGATGGCCGCGACGACGGGCTTGGGGAAGGCGTCCAGCTTGTCGAAGCCCTCCTGTCCGTTGCGGCTGATGGCGGTGGCCTCCTCCGCCGTCTTGATGGTCTGCAGGAAGTCGATCTTCGCCCCGGCGACGAACGAGTCCTTCTTGCCGGACGTGAAGACGACGGCCTTCACCTCGGGCTCTCGCTCCGCGCGCGTCATGACGCGCAGGAAGGCCTCGCCCGTCTCCGGCGACAGCGTATTCACCGGGGAGTCCGGCAAATCGAAGGTGATGACGGCGACGCCGTCCTCCACCTGGTACGAGAAGCCCTGCTTCACCTCGAGCTCTTCCGCCTTGGTGGCCATCACGCACGCTCCAGGATGACGACGGCGCCCAGGCCGCCCGCCGCGCAGACGGTGCACATCACCGTGTTCTTGTTCCGACGCTTCAGCTCATTGAGGGCCTGGGTGACGATGCGCGCCCCCGTGGCCCCGAAGGGATGGCCAATGGCGATGGAGCCGCCCGTCACATTCAGCCGCTCGCGGTCGACTTCGCCCACCGGCGCGCTCCAGCCCGCCTTCTTCGCGAAGGCCGGGGACGCCAGCGCCTGGAGGTTGCTGGCCACCTGCGCGGCGAAGGCCTCGTGCATCTCCACCAGGTCGATGTCCGAAAGCTTCATGCCCGCGCGCTTGAGCGCCGTGGGCACCGCGTAGGCCGGACCCTGGAGCAGCTGGTCCCCCGGGTCCGTGGCGGCGTAGGCGTGGCTGCGCAGGAAGCCCAGCGGCTCGTAGCCCAGCGCGCGCGCCTTCTCCTCGCTCATCAGCAGCAGCGCCGCGGCGCCGTCCGTCAGCGGCGACGCGTTGCCCGCCGTAATCGTGCCGTACTTGCGGTCGAACGCTGGCCGGAGCTGGCCCAGCGCCTCCAGGCTGGCGTCCTCACGGACGATGTTGTCGCGCTCCGCCGTCTTGTCGAACTTCGGCGGCACGACGACGTGCATGACCTCGTTGTCGAACAGGCCGTCCTTCCACGCCTTGGCCGCGTTGCGGTGCGAGTTGAAGGCGATGCGGTCCTGCTCCTCGCGGGAGATGCCGTTCTCCTTGGCCATCTTCTCCGCGCTCTCCCCCATCGTCATGCCGGTGGAGTACTCGGCGATGGCCGGGGGCACCGGCAGCAAGTCCTTGGCCTTGAGGCGCTGGAAGGGCTTGAGCTTGTCCGGCAGCGAGCGCCCCTTGGACGCCGCCACCAGCGCGTGGGCCAGCGGCCGGCTGGTGAAAATCGGCGCGTCCGACATGGACTCGGTGCCGCCGGCGATGATGACGTCCGCCTCGCCCATGGCAATCGCGTTGGCCGCCGTCGTCATCGCCTGGATGGACGTGGCGCACGCGCGCGACACCGTGAAGGCGTCAATCGTCTTCGGCAGCCCCGCCGCGATGACGACCTCGCGGGCAATGGACGGCGCCGTCAACGTGGGGATGACCTGACCGAACACCACCTGGTCGATGACGTTCGGGTCCAGGTCCGTCTTCTGCACCAGCTCCTGGACCACCAGGCGGCCCAAATCCAGCGCCGTCAGCCCCGAGAAGACGGAGCCCGCCTTGACGAACGGGGTCCGCAGGCCGCGGACGATGGCCACCCTTCGGGGGCCGTTGCGCTTCTCGCTTGCCATGTGTGCCTCACCTCCAGCGACGTCGGGAGGTGGGCATCTAACGAGCGGCAATGCGCCGCGTCAATCGTCCGTTGATTCAAAAATCAATCGGTTGACACTCCCTACGGGGCTGCCCGCGGGGGGTGAAAGCGACCCTACGGCCCCAGCGTGCCCTGGCGCAGCGCCACGCCGTGGCGGTGGACGGCCTCCACCAGGAACTTCGCGGACTCGGGGTCCGTGGGCGGGAGGATGCCGTGGCCCAGGTTGAAGATGTGCCCCTCGGGGCCCGCGCGGCGGAGGATGTCCTTCACGCGGCCGTCCAGCTCCTCGCGGGGGAGGAACAGGTGCAGCGGGTCCAGGTTGCCCTGCACCGCCACGTCCGGCCCCAGCACCTTCCGGCCCTCGTCCATGGGCAGCGTCCAGTCCAGGCCCACCACGTCCGCACCGGTGCTCTTGAGCAGCGACAGGTGCGTGGACATGCCCACGCCGAAGACGATGACGGGCACGCCGGTGGCCTTCAGCTCGGACACCATGCGCTTGAGGTACGGCATGCAGAAGCGCTCGTAGTCCCACGGCGACAGCTCGCCGCCCCACGAGTCGAAAATCTGGACGATGCTCGCGCCCGCCTCCACCTGCATCTTCAGGTAGGGGATGAGCGTGTCGGTGAGCTTGCCGAAGAGGCGGTGCGCCAGCTCGGGCTGCTCGAACATCAGCCGCTTGATGAGGATGTAGCTCTTGGAGCCGCCGCCCTCCACCATGTACGCGGCCAGCGTGAAGGGCGCGCCCGCGAAGCCGATGACGGGCACGGCGTCATGGAGCGCCTTGCGCGTGCGGCGGATGGCCTCGGCCACGAAGCCGGTGCCCTCCACGGGGTCCGGCACGCCCAGCTTGTCGATGTCCGCCGCGGAGCGCACGGGGTTGGGGAAGTGCGGCCCCTTGTCCCCCAACTCCAGGGTGATGCCCATGGCCTCCACGGGGATGAGGATGTCGGAGAAGATGATGGCCGCGTCCACGCCCAGGCGTGTCACCGGCTGGACGGTGACCTCCGCCGCCAGGTCCGGGTGCTTGCACAAATCCAGGAAGGCGATGTTGCCGCGGATGGCCCGGTACTCGGGCAGGTAGCGGCCGGCCTGGCGCATCAGCCATACCGGCGTCGTGTCAGTGGGCTGGCGGCGCGCCGCGCGGAGGAGTCGGTCGTTCACTTCGGACCTCGGAGGTGGGCCCCGCTCCAGGCGGGGCGAAAGGAAGCAGGTGCGGTCAGCGCCGGCTCCACGCCAAGGTCTGGCGCAGCGGCCCGGTGCCTTCGTCCACGAACAACAAGCGGTTGGCGCCGTCCTCCCAGTCGAGCGTGCCCTGGGAGCCGTCGCGCAGGAGCTTGTACTCGAAGATGGCGCCAACGGGCAGCGACAGCGCGAAGCCGTCAGGCCCTGGACGAAGCGAGCGCTCGGGCTTCCACCCGCCCAGCTCCGGCCCGCTGCCCACCAGCCGCACCGCCGGGTCCTCCACTGCCAGCTCCACCGTGCGCCGCGTGCCCATCCCCCGCCACCGCAGGCCCGCGAGCTTCGCCGCCGTGGCGAAGCCGCCCGCCGTCTGGGGCGTCAGCCGCGCCAGGGCCACCTCTCCAGCGGGCACACGCACAGAGCCCACCTCTCCGGCGGCCAGCGGCGGCGCCAGGGCCAGCGGCTCCAGCTTCGAGCCAGCCAGCCCGTCCGGCAGCGGCACGTCCACGGCGCTGTCACGGGTATTCACGGCGATGACGACGGCCTCGTCGGCGGTGACGCGCGCGTAGGCGAAGAGGTCCTCCCGGGCGGCGAGCATCAACGTCTCGCCGCGCTGGAGGGCCTCACTGCCACGACGCAACGCCAGCAGCCCGCCAATCCATGCGCGCAGCGGGTGGTTCGTGAAGCGCATGTCGCCTCGGTTCTCCGGCTCCTTCGCGCCCGTCAGGCCCTCCTCGGTGCCGTAGGTGAGCGCCGGCACGCCGCGCGCGGTGAGCTGCACCGCCAGCGCCCGCTTCACCCGCTCCACGTCGCCGCCGCACTCACTCATGACCCGGGGCAGGTCGTGGTTGTCCACCATCGTCACCAGCGAGCCCGGCGCCGGGTACAGCCGGTCGTTGAAGAGGATGGCGCCCAGGTGCGACGGAGAGCGGTCCCTGCAGAAGACGTCCACCAGCGCGAAGGCCAGCGGGAAGTCGAACATCGTCCCGAAGCGACCTTCCTTCATCGTGTCCGACAGCAGCACCGGGTCGCCGTCCAGCATCTCCCCCAGCAGCAGGAAGCCCGGCCCCGCGTGCTGGCGAAGGTCGTCGTTGTAGCGAGCCCAGAAGGAGGTGGGCATGTGCTTCACCGCGTCCAGCCGGAAGCCCGCGGGCTTGAGCACGTCCACCCACCGGCGCGAATGCGCCAGCAGGTGCGCGTACACCTCTTCCTTCTCCACGGCGAGGTCCGGCAGGCCGTGCACGTCCCCCATCACCAGCTCGCGCGAGTCGCTCCAGTCCTTGATGGGCCCCAGGCCGTGGAACCAGTCGGGCCGCTCACGCGACAGGCGCGTCTCCGGCCCCACGTGGTTGAGCACCACGTCCAGCACCAGCCGCATGTCCCGGCGGCGCAGCTCCGCCGACAGCGTCTTCAGCAGCGCCTCGTCGCCGAAGCGCGGCTCCACCCGGCCGAAGTCCTCCACCCAGTACCCGTGGAAGGCGCCGTACCCGTAGAACGTGTCGGTGCGCATCTGGAAGACGGGTGAAAGCCACACCGTGCGGACACCGAGCTGCTGAAGCCCGTCCAGCCGGTCAATGACACCTTGCAGGTCTCCGCCGTGAAAGGCCTGCGCGTCCTCCAGGTCCACCGCGCCGTCGTTCTTCGGGTCTCCATTGGAGAAGCGGTCCACCATCACGAAGTAGACCGCGTCTCCCGCCGGCGGCTCCCACGAACCCCGGTAGGGCTGGGGCGCGACCGGCGTGCCCTTGCCCGGCTCGATGCCCGGCCCGGCCGGCGCGTTGAGGCCCGGCACCGTGCCCGGGCCACCGTCCGTGTCCGGCACCAGGAAGGGCGAGGCCAGGAAGGAGTCGAACAGCGCGCCCGCCTGACTGGCGATTTGCGGGGCCACCTCCAGCTGCGCGTCGTCCTCGCGCTGCTGGTCGAACTGGAGGGCGGCGCCGTAGTCCTGGCTGACGACGGTGGGCGCCATGGCGGAGTCCGCGCGCGCGCCCGTGGTCCGCACGGAGATGTCCCACGAGAAGCGGCCGCCCACCTGGCTGAAGAACGTCACCCGCGTCTCCACCAGCAGGTGCAGCGGCGCCTCCGGCGTCAGCGCCTTCAGCATCTCGAAGCGGCGCTGCGAGTCGCGCACCTTCGCGAAGTAGGCGGCGTAGTCCGCGTAGGGCACCACCTCCGCGCGCAGGTTGCGTTTGGCCAGGGTCTCCGCGATGCGCTGCTTCAGCCCCTCCGGGACGTCCGCCACCACGCCGGCCCGCCGCGCGTCATCCCGCACGTAGGCCACTGCGACCACCGTGCCGACGGGCGCCAGGGGCGGCGGCGCCGCGCGGGGAAGACACGCCGCGAGCGTCACCGCGGCCAGCGCCGCCGTGAGGGAGACCACCACGCTCCATCGCCTTGTCAGAACCATCCTTCGGCCTCAATCGCGACCACCGAGTGCCAGTGACGCTCGGGGCCGACGTAAACGTTGTACTGGTCCAGGCTGTCCACGAAGGAGTTGCCGAACGCCGCGTGCTGGGTGGAGCGCTGGAGCCCGTACAGCAGCCGCAGGCTGGGGCGCGCGTAGATGCTGCGGCCCGTGGGGTTGAGCACCACGCCGGCCTTGAACTGCCAGGTGTCGCGCGTGTCGCTGTCACCGAACTCCAGGCCACGCGCGTCCGCCATGCCGCCGGTGCTGGTGAACACCGAGTCCACGTGGTTGCGGTAGAGGTTGCCGTTCAGGCTCTTCTCGCGCGCGAGGCTGCTCTCCACCAGGAGGTGGACCCTGTCGGTGAGGAAGTACTGGAGGCGAAGCACCGTGGAGGCGATGACGCGGTTGTCCTCGCCCGCGACGATTTCGTTGTCCTTGTTGAACGAGTAGCCGGCCCACACGCCCCAGAGCGCCTCCAGCTTGTCGGGGATGATGCGCAGGTAGGCCTCGTTGCCGAGGTTGGCGTCGTAGCGCTCGTCGGTCTGGTCCGTGACGTACACGGTCCAGTCCCGGCCCCGGAAGTTCTCCGTGTAGAAGGGCTGTGGGTGGCGCTTCTCGAAGGTGAGGTACATGTTGCTCCACACCAGCGGCCCCACATTGCCGAAGCCCAGGTAGCCCATGGCCCGGTACGACAGCGCGCTGCGCGCCTGGAGGTCCGGGACCAGGTCCTCCACGCCCGGGTTTGCCTCGAAGTAGCGCCGCACCACCTCGCGCCGCGCGAAGTTCTCGTAGCTGGTCCCGGGCGACGCATAGAGCGCGTTCCGGTTGCCGCTCACCGCGGGCTCGTAGCCCACCTGTCCGCGGATACCCACCTCCAGGTGCCCGGGAATCAGCCGGTAGCGGAACGACGCGGCGCCCGTCAGCACCGTGTTGTAGTTCCGGGGCCGCAGCGTGTAGCCGCTGTCACCGACCGCCAGGAGGACGTCGTAGCGGTCGCCCTGGTACGTGCCGGACAGGCCCACCGTGTCCCAGAGCACCGTGCCGGGACGCTGGTCGTAGATGTGCAGGTCGTTCCAGCGGTCCTCGAGCGTGCCCAACTGCCACGTCACCCGGTCCAGCAGGATGTTGCCGGCGCGGACGAAGAGGTAGTCGGCGCTGAAGTTCACCAGCGAGCCGTTGCCGGGGTCCGCTGAACGGAACGAAGTGCCGGAGATGCGGGAGTGGACCTCGGCCCACACCTCATCGGACCCCGGCGTGGCCTGGAGCGCATCCAGCCGGAGGTTGAGCTCGCCGTAAGGGCTCTCGTTGAGGAGCCGGCCGTAGAGCCAGTAATAGCCCAGCTGACCGGAGCCGCCCGAGAAGTCCGGGCGGGTCATGATGCGGAAGTAGCCCGCGGCCCCGAAGCGATCTCGAGGAGCATCGGCCAGGGCAACGAGTGGGAGGAACGTCAACAGGAGGGCGCCGAGGCGCGCAGGCAGGACTCGCATGGGCGGGCCCTGCTTATAGCGCAACCTCGGCTGCCTGCCCTACTCCGCGCGCAGGACGACGATGGTTCTTTCCGGCATCCCATACGTCGGGCCGTTCACAGGCGACGGGATATCCAGCCACGCGTTGCCCGTGGACCGGCTGTCCAACCCCGCGGTCGTGAGATAGGCCGGGCTGTCGAAGTACGCCTGCGTGTCGATGAGCCGCGTCCACTTGCGGCCTTCGGGCAGCGTGAACTCCACCGCGCGGGGCTCCATGTTGATGAGCACCAGCAGCTCCGGCCCGTAGGACGCGTCGTGGTAGTGAATCATCAATTGCTTGCTGTCCCACGCCGCCTCGGTGTTCTGGGCGCTCTTCCAGGCCAGGGGCGCGCCCGCGCCGTAGTCCTTCGGCGCGAAGGCGTAGGCGTGCTCCTTGCGCAGGCGGATGGCTGCCTTCACGAACTCGAACATGCGGTGGCGTTCGTCGCGCGCCAGGTACGCGCCCCACTGATACCAGTTGAAGGCGTTGTCGGAGAGCGTGGAGTAGGCGTTGTTGTTGCCCAGCTGCGTGCGCATCCACTCGTCGCCGCCGAGAATCATCGGCGTGCCGTGGCTGATCATCATCGACATGAAGGCATTGCGAATCATCTGCCGGCGCATGCTCTCCGCGCGCTCGTCGCCAATGGGCCCCCAGTTGCGGGAGCGGTTGTGCTCCTCGCCGCTGACCTTGTCGCAGAAGGGGCTGTTCGGGTTGTCACAGCACACCGGGTTCAGCGGACCGCAGCGGTTCTGCTTCTCGTCGTACGCGAACAGGTCGTACATCGTGAAGCCGTCGTGCACGGTGATGAAGTTCATGGAGTGATACGGGCGGCGGCCGTTGCGCTCGAACCACTCCTGGCTGCCGTACATCAGGAAGCCGCCGTCCACCGTGCCGGGCCGGCCGCACAGCGACCCCTCATTGGAGTTGAGCTTCCAGCCGTCCTGGTTGATGAACGCGCGCCACCAGTCACGGAAGCGGCCGTTCCACTCGTACCAGCCGTTGCCCGGCTGCGTCCTGGCGTTGGGGAACTCGCCCAGCGGCATGCAGTACCAGCCGCCCGCGCTCCAAGGCTCGGCGATGATGCGGGTGTTGTACTTCTGGAGCACCGGGTCGTCGATGACGTCCTGGAGCACGGTGTTGCGCGGGTCGTCCCAGCGGTTGTAGTCGCCGTCGCGCTCCCCCAGGATGGGCGCCAGGTCGAAGCGGAAGCCGTCCACGTGGAGCTCTTCCACGTAGAAGCGCAGGCTGTCGATGATGAGCTTGCGCGTGGGCCGGTGGTTGGGCCGCATCTGGTTGCCGACGCCGGTGTTGTTCCAGTACGTGCGGCGGTCCGGGTTGAGCGCGTAGTACGCCTGGTTGTCGATGCCGCGGAACGAATAGAGGCCGGCCGTCTCCGCGGGGTCCAGGGACTCCAGCGGCTCGCCGGGCATGACGTCATCCGTCTCCAGCTTCTCGCGCCACAGGCCGCCTTCGCCGGTGTGGTTGTAGACGACGTCGACCAGCACCTCGATGCCGTGCTTGTGGAGCTGCTCCACCATCCACTTGAACTCGTTGATGACCTGGTGCGGCTCCTTGAAGGCCGCGTAGGACACCTCGGGCGCGAAGAAGTTGATGGTCTGGTAGCCCCAGTAGCCACCGTCCAGCGGCTTCTCGTGGATGGGCAACAACTCCACCGCGGTGATGCCCAGCTCGGCCAGGTAGGCCGCCTTCTCACCGAAGCCGCGGTAGGTGCCAGGGAAGCGCACGCCGCTGGCGGGGTCCGCCGTGAAGCCCTTGGCGTGGACCTCGTAGACGATGAGGTCCTGCCAGCCGTGGCCCTGCCAGTGCTCGTCCTGGCGGTTGGCGCGCCACTGCTGCTCCACCTCGCCCCACGAGTAGTCGCCGTCCTTGACGAGCACGCTCTTGGCGGAGGCCGCGTACGTCACCTCCGTGCGGGCGGGGCCACTGGCCGTGCTGCCCTTGGTCCAGTCGTGGTCGCGGTGCAGGGCCTTGGAGTACGGGTCCGTCAGGAGCTTGTTCGGGTTGAAGCGGTTGCCGTAGACGTCCGCGTCCGCCTTGAAGCCGTGGATGGACCCGGGGAACCACCGCGGGTCATATTCCCAGTTGGGGCCCCACGCGCGGAAGCCGTAGTGCTGCCCCACGCCCACGCCTTCCACGTAGACGCTCCACACGTCGCCGTAGCGCGTCATCTCGTAGGTGCGCGCCGGGCGGTTGCTCTCCGGATCCTCGAAGAGCAGCAGCTCCAGCCGGGTGGCGTTCTCCGAATACAGGGCGAAGTTCACGCCCTTGTCCACGTACGTGGGGCCAATCTGGCGAAGCGACTCGATGTCATCCACCGAGTAGCTCGGGGCCCGAGCCTCACCGTGGTACAGCCGGACGTAGTCGCTCTCGCTACAGCCAGCGGCGAACAGGGCGGCGGACAGCGCCACGCCCACGAGACGGGACATTCTGGGAGTGCGCATCAGGTAGGCTGACCTCGAGGTCCGGACATGACTCGGCCCGGCAATAAATCTCCGCTTCCATAACAAGCGCCTTCCGTGGCTGACAAGGCAGGGCCCCGGCGTCGCCTCGGGGGCGGCCCTCCGTTCAGTGGTGTACACCCCTGGATGACGCAGTGCGTGCAACCAAGGAGGTTTGAGGAAAAGACGAGCGCCCGGGTAAGGTGCGCGACCGTCTTCCCATAAATTTCTCCGAGCACGACTTGTCCGAAGTCACCCTGAGTGGGATCAAGAAGTCGTTTGGCCAGAACCTCATCGTGAAGGGCGTGGACCTTCAGGTGGGCGAAGGCGAATTCCTGGTGATGGTCGGCCCCTCCGGGTGCGGAAAGACGACCCTGCTTCGGCTCATCGCGGGCCTGGAGCAGGTGGACGCGGGTGAGGTGCGCATCGGGGGCGCCCGGGTGAACGACGTGCCGCCGCGTGATCGCGACGTGGCGATGGTGTTCCAGTCCTACGCGCTCTACCCGCACATGACGGTGCGGGAGAACCTGGCCTTCGGCCTGACGCTCCGGAAGTTCCCCGCGGCGGAGATTGACGCGCGCGTGCAGGAGGTGGCTGGGATGCTGGAGCTGCGCCACCTGCTGGAGCGCAAGCCCAAGGCCCTGTCCGGCGGCCAGCGCCAGCGCGTGGCCATGGGCCGCGCCATCGTCCGCAGGCCCAAGGTCTTCCTCTTCGACGAGCCCCTCTCCAACCTGGACACCGCGCTCCGCGTCCAGATGCGCGGCGAGCTGGCGCGGCTGCACCGCCGGCTGAGCGCGACGATGATCTACGTCACCCACGACCAGGTGGAGGCCATGACGCTGGCCACCCGCGTGGCCGTCTTCAATGGCGGGCTCCTCCAGCAGGTGGGACCGCCGCTGGAGCTCTACAACCGCCCCGCCAACCGGTTCGTCGCGGGGTTCCTCGGCTCGCCCGCCATGAACTTCCTGGAGGCGCGGCGCGAGGGGGCGCTGTTCACCGGCAAGGGCTTCACCCTGCCCTGTCCCGCGGACGTGCCCACCGAGCAAGCCACGGTGCTGCTGGGCCTGCGCCCCCAGGATTTGCGCGTGGTGGCCCAGGGGCCGCTCACCGGCACCGTGGACGCGGTGGAGCGCCTGGGCTTCGACGGGTACGCCTTCGTCACCACGGAGGCAGGGCTGGTGGCCGCGCGCTTCGACAAGGGCGTCCACGTCGCAGTGGGTGACAAGGTGCAGCTGGCCCCCGTGGCGGACGCCCTGCACGTCTTCTCCCAGGACGGCGCGGTGGCGCTCCGCCATCCGGAGCAGTGCGCCGCGTTGGAGGTCGCGTCGTGAGCAGGTGGCTCTGCCTGGCGCTGCTCGCCACGGCGCTGAGCGCGCACGCCGCGCCGGAGACGGCGAAGCCGCTGAAGCTGTGGCACGCGTACCGCGGCGGCGAGGAGACGGCGCTCGTCCAGGCCACGGAGCTCTTCACCGCGAACACGGGCGTCCAGGTGGAGCTGCTCGCCCTGCCCTACGACGCCTACGCGGCCAAGCTGACCAACGCCATTCCGCACGGCGTGGGCCCAGACGTCTTCATCTTCAACCACGAGCGGCTGCGCAACTTCCACGCGCAGCACCTGGTGGCTCCCGCCAGCGGCCTGGCGCGCGCGGACTACTTCCCCAACGCCATCGAGGCGCTGGAGGTGGATGGCCAGGTGTACGGCTATCCCATGTCGCTCAAGTCGCTGGCGCTGTACGTCAACACGAAGCTCGTGCCCCAGCCGCCGGAGACGACGGACGCGCTGCTGGCCATGCTGCCCGCGCTGTCGGACGCGGGCGAGGGCCGCTTCGGCATGGCCTACGAGAGTGGTGACTTCTACTTCCACGCGGGCTTCCTCTTCGGCTTCGGCGGCGAGCTGTTCGACGCCTCCGGCCGCGCGAGCTTCGACACGCAGGGCATGGCCCGCTCGCTGGCCTTCGTGAAGGACCTGCAGGACCGGCGCTTCATTCCCCAGGAGGCCTCGGGCGCGCTGGTGAAGAGCCTCTTCAACGACGGCCGCGCCGCCATGGTCATCAGCGGGCCCTGGTTTGCCGGGGAGATTGCCCCGGACGTGGACTACCGCGTGGTGGGGCTGCCGGTGGTGAGCGCCACGAACCTCCCCATCCGCCCCTTCCTGGGCGTGGAGACGGCCTACGTGTCATCGCGCTCCGCGCGGGCGGAGCAGGCCCAGGCGCTGGCGCGCTTCATCTCGCTGGGCGAGGCCTCCCGCGTTCGCGCCACGGTGGGCCGGCAGATTCCGGCGGACGTGGCAGCGTACAGCTTGCGCGAGGTGCGGGAGGACACGCTCATCTCCTCCTTCCGGGAGGCGGCCCGCCACGCGACGCCCATGCCCAACACGTTGGAGATGGCGCGCGTGTGGGAGCCCATGAAGCTGGCGCTGCGCGCGGTGCTCCAGGGCGGCACCGAGCCCCAGGACGCGGGCGCGCTGGCGGACCGGCGCTACCGCGCGCTGCACCGCGAGCGCCCGCCCGAGGCCAGCCCGCTGCCGTGGCTGGGATTGGTGGGCGCCATGGCGCTGGGCGGCTCCGTCTACGTGCTGCGGCGCCCGGCGGCGACGCTGCCCTTCAAGCGACGGTATCCGGACGTGGCGCAGGCGGTGGCGTACATCACCCCCGCGGCGGCCGGCGTGGCGGTGCTGGTGTTCGTGCCCTTCGCGGTGGGCCTCAGCCTGTCGCTGTTCCACCACGAGGCCGGGGAGTACTCCTTCGTGGGCCTGGCCAACTTCGTGGACATCCTGGCCAGCCGCGGCTACAGCCTCACCGAGCCCCTGTCCTTCTACTTCACGCTCGCCGTGACGCTGCTGTGGGCGGTGGTCAACGTGGTGCTCCACGTCAGCATCGGCCTGTTCCTGGCGCTGCTGTTGAAGGATCCGCTGCTGAAGCTGCGGGGTGTCTACCGGGTGCTGCTCATCATCCCCTGGGCCGTACCCAACTACATCACCGCGCTCATGTGGAAGGGCATGTTCCACCGGCAGTTCGGCGCCATCAACGGCCTGCTGGTGGCCCTGGATTTGGAGCCGGTGAGCTGGTTCACCCGCTTCTCCACGGCCTTCGCGGCCAACGTGGCCACCAACACCTGGCTGGGCTTCCCCTTCATGATGGTGGTCGCGCTGGGCGCGCTCCAGTCCATCCCCCAGGAGCTCTACGAGGCCGCGGAGGTGGACGGCGCGAGCAAGTGGACGCAGTTCCGCCGCATCACCCTGCCGCTGCTGAAGCCCGCCATGCTGCCGGCCGTCATCCTGGGCAGCGTGTGGACCTTCAACATGTTCAACATCATCTACCTGGTGTCCGGCGGTGAGCCGGGCGGCGGCACCGACATCCTGGTGTCCGAGGCATACCGTTGGGCCTTCCAGCGCAACGAGCAGTACGGCTTCGCGGCGGCGTACTCGGTCCTCATCTTCGTGGTGTTGCTGGCCTGGTCCACCTTCACCAGGCGCCTGATGCGGTCGTCCTCGGAGGTGATGGGATGAACCGCCCCTCGCGCTTGAAGATGGCCGCCATCCACGCCGGGCTGACGCTCTTGTGCATGGCCACGCTCTACCCGGTGCTCTGGGTGGTGAAGATGGCGCTGTCGCCCACGGATGGGCTGGCGCTCACCGCCAACCCCTTCCCCGACACCGTCACGCTGGAGCACTTCCGGCAGGTGCTCTCCGGCACGGACGCGGCGGGGCGGTGGGTGTTCGGCCGGCAGCTCCTGGCGAGCATCGTCGTGGCCGGCGCCACCACGCTGGTGGGCCTGACGCTGGCGGTGTCCGCGGCCTACGCGCTGTCGCGCTTCCGCTTCCCCGGCAAGGAAGGTGGGATGCAGGCGCTGCTGGTGACGCAGATGTTCCCGGCGACGCTGATGATGGTGCCCATCTACAGCATCCTCCAGAAGCTGCACCTGCTGGACAGCCTCACGGGGCTCGTCCTCGTCTACGCCACCACCGCCCTGCCCTTCTGCATCTGGAACCTCAAGGGCTACTTCGACACGCTGCCGCGCGAGCTGGAAGAGGCGGCGGTGATGGACGGCGCCTCCACCTTCCAGGTGTTCGTGCGCGTGGTGCTCCCGCTGGCCCGGCCCGCGCTGGCCGTGACGGCGCTCTTCTCCTTCATGACGGCGTGGAACGAGTTCATCCTCGCCGCCACGCTGCTCAATGACCCGTCCCGCTTCACCCTGCCCGTCGCGCTCCAGCGCTTCGTCGGCGAGCACAAGGTGGAGTGGGGCAAGTTCGCCGCGGGCGCGCTCATCGTCTCCGCGCCGGTCATGGCTTTGTTCTTCGCTCTCCAGAAACACCTCGTCGGCGGGTTGACCGCTGGCGGCGTCAAGGGGTGATGTCGATGTCGTCTCGCTGCCTCCGTGCCCTCTTCCTCGTCCTGCCTCTGCTGGTCGTCGCCTGTGGCGATGACTCAGACGGAGGCCCTCCTCCCAGCGACAACGCGCCCATCGTGCGGGAGGTCCAGCCCTCGGGCGGCCCCGTCGCGGGAAACACCCTCATCAACGTCTACGGCTCCGGCTTCAAGGAAGGCGCGAAGCTGTACTTCGGTCAGCAGGAGGCCCTGCGGGTGGTGGTGGTCAACACCTACCGCATCTACGGCTACACCCCCACGGCCACCTCCGGCGCGGTGGACGTGCGCGTGGTGAACCCCGACAGCGCCCACGGCACCCTGGTGGGCGGCTTCACCTACGAAGGCGCGCCGTCGGCGAACATCGACCAGGCCGAGGTGCTCAACGGCAACGTGGACGCGGTCAGCAACGGCCAGCCGGTGGGCACCACCGTGCGCGGCGCCGTCACCGTGGCCGGCATCACCCGCGGCACGGGCCAGGGCGGCGGCATCCGCGCGCAGGTGGGCTTCGCCCCGGCGGACGCGGAGCTGCTCAACCCGGAGCGCTACACCTGGGAGGAGGCCACCTACGAGGCTGACTCGGACAGCCGCGAGGCGGACATCTACCAGGGCACTGTGCTGCTCCAGCCGGCCATTGGCGGTGAGAGCCGCGAGTGGGTCGTCACCATGCGCTTCTCCATCGACAACGGCGCGACGTGGGTGATGGCGGACGGCGACGGCAGCGCCAACGGCGTGTCGGAGGACATGCTGCGCCGGGTGTTCATCTCCCGGCCGCGCGTGGACTACTGCAAGCTGGGCCCGGACAACAACCGCGGGCCGCTCAACGTCTTCTACCGGCCGGGCGACACCACGCTCGTGAAGGTGGCCGGCCAGGTGTACGCGGCGGGCGTCACCCAGGGCAGCGGCGCGGGCTCGGGCCTGGTGGCGCAGCTCGGCTACGGCCCGGCGGACTCGGACCCGCGCAGTGACAGCGGCTGGACGTGGGTGAACGCCACGTACAAGACGGACCACGGCAACAACGACGAGTGGGAAGCGGACATGCCCAACCCAGGCACCGAGGGCACCTGGCGCGTCGCCTACCGCTTCAGCATCAGCGAGAACGCGTGGCGCTTCTGCGACGTGGACGGCGTCAACGACAGCACCGAGGGCGAGCTGACCTTCAGCCTGTCCAAGCTGGGCACGCTCACCGTGGGTGACGAGGCGCCGAAGCCGCCGGTGACGTGGTGCAAGATTGGCCTCGACCAGACGCCGCCGGAGGTCATCAACTACACGACGACGCAGACCTCGGGCCTGAAGACGGTGCATGCCCAGGTCAACCTGCCGGGCGTCACGGACCGCGAAGGCGCGGGACCGGGCCTGTCGGGCCAGCTCGGCTGGGGCCCCGTGGGCGAGGACCCGCGCACCTCGCCCCTGTGGAACTGGTCGGCCTCGCTGACGTTCGACCAGGACAACTTCGAGGTGAACGACCAGTGGAAGGGCACGCTGCCCAACCCGGCCATCAACGGCGAGTACCGCTATGCGGTGCGCTTCAGCCACGACGGCGGCCCCATCCGCGTGTGCGACGGCAACGGCGTGGACGACGGCGGCCAGGACTTCGAGCTGGACCAACTCGGCACGCTCAACGTGACGGGCCAGCCCGTCATCCCGCGCGTCATCGGCTACTGCAAGCTGGGGCCGGATGGGAACAACACCCCGGAGACGGTGACGTACACGACGACCACCACGGCCAGTCGCCGCGTGGAGGCCCAGGTGTTCGTGCAGGGCGTGACGAATTCCGCGGGCGAGGGCGAGGGCATCGTCGGTCAGCTGGGCTGGGGGCCCGCCGGTGAGGACCCGGCCACGTCCTCGCAGTGGAGCTGGACCACGAGCGGCGAATACGCGTCGGACCTCGGCAGCAATGACGCGTACGAGGCCACGCTGCCCAACCCGGGCACGGTGGGCAGCTACCGGTTCGCCTATCGCTTCCAGGTGAACGACGGCGAGTTCCTGCTGTGCGACGCGGACGGCAACAGCGGCGGGGCCACCGGCTTCGACGCCGCGCTGACGGGCACGCTCACGGTGACGGAGGCGCAGGCCATCAACGTCGTCAACTACTGCAAGCTGGGGCCGGACGGGAACAACACGCCGCAGTCGCTGGCGTACACCGCCGGTGAGGCGGCCAGCCACGTCATCGTCGCGTACGTGAACGTGGCGGGCATCACCGACACCACCACGGGCGAGGGCGCGGACATCGTGGGCCAGCTCGGCTGGGGCCCCGCCGGTGAGGACCCGGCCACGTCCGGTGCGTGGGACTGGAGCACGACGGGCCAGTTCGCGGAGGACTTCTTCGACAACGACCGGTACCAGGCCACGCTGCCCAACCCGGGCGTGGTGGGCGGCTACCGGTTCGCCTACCGCTTCCAGGTGAACGGCGGGGAGTTCCTCTACTGCGACGCGGACGGCAACAGCACCGGCCCGGATGGCTTCGACGCGGCGCTGACGGGCAACCTGGCGGTGAGTGAGGACCCGGACCCCGAGCCCACGGATGCCTACTGCCGCCTCCAGAGCGTGAGCGGCACGACGGTGGGCAGCGGCGACACCGTCACCGTGGTGGGCCGGGTGCACATCCCGGGCGTCACCGCGGGGACTGGTGCGGGCGCTGGCATCCAGGTCCAGGTGGGCGTGGGCGCCGCGGACGCCAACGCGTCCACCCAGGCGGCCGCGTTCACCTGGAAGGCCGCGGAGTACACCGGCGAGGCGGATGGCGAGGCGGACACGGACGAGTTCTCCACCACCGTGACGCCGGCCTACACCGGCGACCGCGCCATCAGCCTGCGCTACTCCACGGATGGCACCGCGTGGACGTACTGCGACAAGGACGGCAGCGACGTGGGTGGCTACACGCTGGGCCAGCAGCACGCCCTCACGGTGGGTAACCACGCGGGGATTGGCTACTGCAATCTCCAGTGGCCCTTCGAGATCGCGGCGGGCGCCGAAGGTGACCCGCGTATCGTCTATGGCCAGTTGTGGGCGGAAGGCGTCACCCCCGGAGGAGGCCAGGGCGCGGGCGTCGTCGCGGAGCTCGGCTATGGCCCCGTGAGCAGCGACCCGGGTGTCTCCGGCTGGACATGGCTGGCGGCGACGTACCTCAGCGACGAGGGCGACAATGACCAGTACTCCGTGAGCCTGCCAACGGGCGTGCCGGCCGGGACGTCCTACACGTACCGTTACTCCCTCAATGGTGGGCCGTTCTGCTACGGCGACCGGAACGACCGGGGTGGCAGCACCAACGGCTTCAGCGGTGGGGACATCGGCACGGTCACCCCGTAGCCAGGCGGCGTTCAGGCTGGCCGCCCGGATGCCCACCAGGGCCCGGGCGGCCTCCCGGAATGATCGGGGCTGCTGAAGCGTATGCTTGACAGTGTCGGATGAGGCCGATAAAAGCCCGCCTCACCGAAGCGCGGCGGACGCCTGACGGGCGGATAGCTCAGAGGTAGAGCGGCGCCCTTACAAGGCGATGGTCACAGGTTCAATCCCTGTTCCGCCCACTGTCGTACCGATGTGGGGAGTTAGTTCAGTTGGTTAGAACGCCGGCCTGTCACGCCGGAGGCCACGGGTTCAAGTCCCGTACTCCTCGCCAAATAAGAAGGGCCCGGAATCGCAAGGTTCCGGGCCCTTCGCCTTTTAGTGAGAGGCTCGGTTTTCGGCGCTGCCGCTCGCGGTTCCCATTCTGGGGAGTTAGTTCAGTTGGTTAGAACGCCGGCCTGTCACGCCGGAGGCCACGGGTTCAAGTCCCGTACTCCTCGCTCGAATGAGCCCCCAAGTCCCTGAGACTTGGGGGCTTTTTCGTTTCCGGCTTCGCCTGTAGCGCGACTGTAGCAGTTCGTCATGTTGATGCCCCCTTGCGGATCGAGCCGCAGTTTCTCGACTTCGGTGCAGAGCGCCTCCCACGGCAGCGTGGTGTAGGCGTTGATGATTCCAGGAGGCGGGCCGTGAGTGACCCACTTCAGGATTTCGGGCCTAGCGCCATCAGCGACAGCCAAGCTGATGAACGTCCGCCGCGTGTCATGAGCGCGCCGCAGAGGCCGCCCAAGCGCCCCTAAGTCCTCGTGGAGCAGCCGGAGGACAGCCTGCTGCCGGCGGTGCTGTCCACGCGGGGAAGGGACCACCAGGTCTTCGAGTCCCGGATTTCGCCCCATGAATCGCGACCACCCTTCCTCACGCCAGGACGCAAGCAGGCGTGCAAGCCAGGGGTGCACGGGAACGGCGCGCACGACGTCCGTCTTCGTCGACTTCACCGCCAAGCGGCGGTGACTGAAGCTGGAATGCACCCACAGCCGCCCCAGAGGACTGAGCGTCTGCTCGTAGGCGTTCCACGTCAGCGCGGCCGCCTCCCCCGAGCGAACACCTGCCAGGAAGAGGATGGCGTACAGGATGCGCCGGTCCTCCGGTACATGACCGTCAGTGACGAGTTGCAACACCTCCGCGCGTGAGTACACAGCGCTGGCGCGCCAACGAGGGTCCGCATCCTGGCGCGCCGGCAATTCGCCTCTACGCTCCCGTAGTACGCAAGGCGACGACGCAACCACCTCCTCAATGCGTATTCCGGCGAAGGTGAGCACCCATTCCAGTTCAAGCCGAGCAGCCGTTCCGGCCATGGCGAGCAGTCGGAGCGTCAGCGACGCTGGGACGTTCGTTCACTTCACCTGCTTACGCGCCTTCGTCAAATTCGCGTCCGCCTTGCGGGTGGAGTCCCCGGCGAGCCGGAGGCGGTGGGCGTTGTGGACGAGCCGGTCGAGGATGGCGTCGGCCAGCGTCGCGTCGCCAATGACGGCGTGCCAGTCCTTGGGCTCCAGTTGGGATGTCACCACCGTGGAGGACTGGTGGTAGCGGGCCTCCAGGACTGAAGTTGCCCCGGTTCCGCAGAGCGTTCCGCGCTTTCGCCCTCAAGCGGCAGCGCGGTGCTTCTTCTCGTAACCAGCGGGTGACTCGTAGTCGAGCGCGGAGTGGCGCCTGAGCGGGTTATACCAG